>JBKQJQ010000226.1:0-7120 GCA_052147875.1 Solirubrobacteraceae bacterium
CGTTCACCACGACAGCCAGCGACCCCAAGGCGCACGGCTGATCCTCATCTGATGTGACCGCCGGGGTGGTCAGGGCCGGGTCGGCCTGGCCACCCCGTCGCGGGTCATCCGCACCACCGCCGGCGCGAAATCACGCCCGGGCGGTCTTTCCGCCCCACCGTGGACGCGGATCGACCCCGAGCTCATCGGCCAACCGGTCAAGCTCGGAGCGCCATAGCTCCTGCTCGGCCTCGTCATCGGCCATCTCGGCGTCGATCAGCACCGCGAGCGTGAACGCGATCTCGTGGCGGGCCCCGCGCCGGCGGGCGGCGTCGAGCCCGTCGCGCAGGGCGCGCTCCGCAGCGTCCGGCCGGCCCAGCCCCTGGAGCGAGGCCCCGCGCACCCGTTGGAGCAGCGGCGTCATCGCGCCGACGCCCCCGAGCGCCTGCGCCCGGGCGAGCGTGGCGTCGGCCATCGCGAGCGCCGCCTCGTGATCACCGGATAGCGACAGGCACTCGGCGGTCAGCGCGTCGACGACTACGACCTCGGTGAGCTCGCCGAGCTCGCTGAAGTGCCCGCGTGACGCGTCGAAGCGGCGCATCGCCTCGTCCGTGTGGCCGAGGCGCGCGGCGATCCGGCCCAGTTGGTACTCGCCGAAGGCGATCATCGAGATCGCGTTGACGCCGCGCCAGGTCAGCATCGCCTGCTCCAGCGCAAGCCGGGCCTCGTCCAGCCGGCCCTGGTCGGCGAGGATCTCGGCCCGATTCGCCGCGGGCGTGGCCGCGTTCCAAAGCTTTCCGCATCGGATGTCGGCGCTCTCGGATGCCTCGTAGTGCTCCAGCGCCTTGGGCCACTCGCCGCGATGGTAGGCGAGCATTCCGAGCGTGTTCTGGACCCGCGCCTGCGCGGCCAGGTCTCCGAGCTCTTCGTAGATCGCCAGCGCCTGCTCGGCGCGTTCGCCTGCGGGCAGGCCGAGTTCGACCGCGCACAGGTCGGCGTATTCCAGCGCCTCGGCGAGCGTTTGCCGGTCGTCGGCTCCGGTAAGCGCGATCGCCGCGTCCGCGAACGAGAGGGCATCGTCGTATCGCGCCCTCCGGTAGTTGAGCCGGGCGCGGCGCATCGCCAGCTGACCGCGGATCACTTGGATCTCCGGTCCGTCGAGGCCGGCGAGCGTCCGCTCTGCGCTATCGGTCCACCGGAATGCGGCCCGGAAACGCGCCACGGTCTCGCGCAGGCCGGCGAGCTTGAGCTGGAGCCGAGCGAGATGGATCGGCAAGTCGCGGACGCGGCGCACGGCGCGGCGCAGCGTCAGATCGGCGGCGGTCATCTCTCCGAGCTCCATGTAGATCTCGCCGAGCGCCTCGTCGACGATCGCCAGCTCGAGCGGATCCGCGTCGGCGATATGCGCCGCGGCCGCGAGCGCACGGCGGTAGGACTCGGCAGCTTCGGCATTGGCATAACGTGTCGTGGCCCGTTGCGCGGCCAGCCGCGCGTACCGCCAGGCGGCGTCGAAGCGGTCGCCATAGAAGCAGTGCATCGACAACAGCTCGGCGTACCGGTCCGCCTGGTCACCGGCGGCGCGCTCGATGGCTGCGGCGGTCCGGCCGTGCAGCTCGGCCCGGCGGCGGTATGGCAGTCCCTCGTAGGTGACCTCCCGGATCAGCTGATGGGAGAAGCGATGGCGCTCCGGAGCGATCGGCTCCAGGAAGTCCGAGAGCCGGGCCAGGGGGTCCGCGTTCCACGAGGCGGCCTCCCCGTCGGCGGCGAGGACCTCTCGCAGCAGCGGCACCTCGACCTCCATGCCGAGCACCGCGGCCGACCGCAGGGTGCGGCGATCCGCCGAGGACAGGCGGTCGATGCGCGCGGTGATCGCGTCCTCGACCGAGTGCGGCAGCGCGTCTGGATCCCCGCCGTCCTGCAGCTGCGCCACGAGCTCGCGCACGAACAGCGGGTTGCCGGCCGCTCGCTGAGCGAGGTCGGCCAGCCGCTGCGGCGGCAGCGGCGAAGCGCCGGTAGCACGAGCCAGCATCTCGGCGACCACCACGTCGCTGAGGGCCCCGAGCTCGACGACCTCGGAGTGCTCCTCCCGCAATGGGCTCGGACTGTCGGGCCTGCGGCTGATAACCAGCAGCCACCACCGCAGGCCGGCGTCGGCGGCGAGCCGCGCGATCAGGTCGCGCGAGGCGTCGTCCATCAGATGTACGTCGTTGAAGATGAGGATCCTCGCGCCGGGGAGGATGAGGCCAAAGAATTCGCTGGTCACCTCCTCGAGCTTCTCTTTGCGCTGCATCGGATCGGTCTCGTTCACCTCGCGTGTGCTCGCGACTTCGACTTCGACTCCGGCGACGATCGCGATCAGCGGCAGCCATGGCAACAGGTGGGCGGCTCGCTCCGCGACGACCTGCGTCAGCCGAGCGGCGAGCTCCGCCGGCGGAGCGGTTTCGGGAACCTCCCACCGCTCTCGGAGCAGACGCTCGAACGGCGCATACGGTCGCACTCCGGCATAGACGTCGCCGTCTATCCACAGCACGTCGGCCTCGGCGGTCGCTTCGAGCTCGGCCAGCAGCCTCGACTTGCCCATGCCGGGCTCCCCAACCACCTCCACGACCTGACCGGCGCCGTCCGCCGCCGCGCGCGCCGCGCTGAGCAAGCTCGCGAGCTCAGCGTCGCGCCCCATCAGGGGGGCGCTGTCGAACCCCTGGCTTGAAGCGTTCGGCGCGCCGATGCTCAGCGCGCGGACCGGTGCCCGCTTGCCCTTGGCGGCGAACGGGGGATGCTCCGTCGTCGCGAAGCTGCCGCTGGATTGCGCGACGAGCTCCCGGGTGGCGAGCAGCTCGCCGGCGCTGGCGTGCTGCGCCAAGCGCGCCGCGAGGTTCACGCAATCGCCTATCAGCGAGTAGGTCCGGCGGTAGGACGGCCCGTAATCGCCCGCGAAGGCGCGCCCTGCCGTGGCACCAGCGCCGAGCGGGATTACGCCAGCGGCGTCGAGCGCCGAACGGAGCGTCGCGATCATCCGGTCCTCGTCGTCACCGACCCGCCGCGGCGCCCCGGCGCTGAGAATCACCTTGCCTCCGTCGGGGCCGACGTCGCTAGCGAGGTAGGTGACCTCGTTGGCGGTGGCGGCCGATTGCAGCGTGGTGACGACGTGCTCGAGCGCGATCTGGGTCGCGACCGCCCCCCGCTCGCGCAGCAGCCGATCGACGCCGGTGAACTTCATGAAGCCGATCGCGGCGTGCCGGTGCTCGCTCTCCAGCCCGCGTCCGAGAACATGCTGGCGCAGGTCCCGGCACAGCGCCACTCCGGGATCGATGCCGGCGAAGTCGAGCGTCTCCCGGCCCGCCGCCCGCGTCTGCACCTCGGGTGCCCGGCGCAGGAGCCACCCGCCCTCCAGCTGGGTCGACGGGCGCCGCCGCCCGCTGTCCGCCAGCGCCGTGGCGGTGCCGTCGCTGACTACGATCTGCCGCGGCCCGGCCACCTTCTCCATTTGCGTGAGCGTGGTCACGCCGGGACCGGTGACGACCAGGTCGCGATGGTCGTTGTGCCCGAGGAGGAAGAAATCGCAGAGGCCGCTGTGGATGCCGACCGACATCCGCAGACGCAGCGGGCCGCGGCTTGTGCGCAGGCTCCCCGTGGCACCGATGACCCGTTGCATCTCGTACGCCGCGCGGCATCCCCGCGCCGCGTGTTCGGCGCCCTGGAAGAGCAGCAGCGTCGCGTCGCCACCCCACTTGATCAGCCCGGCGCCGTATTCGTAGGCGGCCGCGAGCAGGGGCTCGAACGTGGCGTTGATCAGCTCGGCCACCTCCTCGGCGCCGATCTTGCCCCGGGCGCCCAGCATTTCGGTCATCCGGGTGAAGCCGGAGATGTCCGCGAAGACGAGCGTGCAGTCGACCGCCCGATGACGTTCCTCGGGGCGGTCCCGCAGCCACTGGAGCACGAATGTCGGCACATACGGACCCAGCAGCTCCTCGTCGTCGCCGAACACGCGCACTGGGGACGCGGCCACCCGATCCATGGCGATGAGCCTAACTGGACGCGGGCCTACGGCACACACCCGGCGGGGCTTGCCTGGATCAGGGCGGTCCAAGGCGAGGGCGCTGTTACTCGAGCTCGACGGTTCCGCCCGCCTTCTCCATCTCGGCGTTCAGCTCCTCGGCCGCGGCCGGACGCCCTGACCGCGCTCACCCGTTCCCGCCCGCGAAGCCCGCGACGTTGGTCGCCGTCGAGGAGACCTCGGTGAGCAAGAGCCCGACCGCGACTGGGCGCAGCTCCATCGGCGCGGAACTTCCGGTGCCAAGCTGGCCCGCGTTGTTGCGACCCCAGGCCCACAGCCGCCCGGAGCGATCGATCGCATAGCAGGCATAACCGCCCGAGCTGACCTGCGCAGCGCGGGCGCGATGCGGCAGGGTGAGCGACACCGGCCGGAGCGCGTCGGCGGTGCGCCCGTTGCCGATCTGCCCCCAGGCGCCGCTCCCCCAGACCCACAGCGAACCGTCGGCGAGGATCGCCAGCGTCTGCCCGTTCGCCTTCTGACTGCCGCCCTGAGAGACCTGCAGGGCCGGCGCGCGTAGGGCCACGCGGACGGGAACGGCGCTGTTGGTTCGCCTGCCGTTGCCGAGCTGGCCGGAGGTATTCAGCCCCCAGTCGTAGTAGACGCCGCCCGCAATGAGCGCGCCCGAGCCCTCGAACGAGGAGGTGAGCGCCTGCACCCGGCCGGCGGGCAGGCCGACGACGCGGGTCGGGATCGCGCTGTCGGCGAACGAGCCGTTCCCGAGCTGGCCCTGTGCCCCCTTTCCGCAGCCGTACACCTTCCCGAGCGATTCGAACAGAGCGTGCGTGCCGGCGCCCGTGGCCAGCGACACCCGCGCGAAGGGAAGCCGCGTCGGGCGCACGACGATGAGCGGGCCCGCGAGGCACAGGTCATGGCTCGTGTTGAGCCCCCAGCCCCACGCGCGCCCGCGCGTGTCGATCGCCAGCCCCGCGTCGAAGGGCGTCGGGTTAGGCAGCGATGCGATGCGCACTCCGCGCGGGAAGGCGACCCGCACCGCCGTGGTCGAGAACGCAACGGTCGAGCCGTTCCCGAGCTCGCCCCGACTTCCCACTCCCCATGCCCAGACCTCGCCGTCGGTGGTCAGCGCGTAGCTGTCGGAGTTCGAGGTGGCGATCTGCACAATCACGCCGGGCACGCCGGGCACCCGGATCGGCCTGTTGTGCTGCAGTTGCGGAAGTTTGCCCCCGGATCCGACGACCCCCCAACTGTAGACTGGCGTCAGGCCGGCGCTCGAGCCGCGCGGGCTCGCGCTCCCCGCAGCCGCACTCGTGACGGTGGCAATCGCGGCGCAGGCGGCGATCCCCAGCAGCGCTCGTGTGCGCGTCATTGCTGTTCCTCCTTGATCGTCAAACGGTCAGCGGTCGCGCTCATCCGCGCCCCTGCAAGCCCGGCGGCACCGGCCTGGCGCGGACACCGAGGCGCAGCGCGTCCTGCGTCGACGAGGCGACCCACGCCGCCCCGTCGGCCGGGTGGAAGTCGCAGTCGTAGCCGCCGTAGTAGATGCGACCGTCGTCGAACGGCGAGGCCTTGATGGTTCGAATTGAGACGAACGCCTCGCCGGTGTGGACGGGGTTCGAGACGTGCTTGGCGGGCGACATCGAAGGACCGCTCAGGCAGCGCAGTTCATACGTCGGCGCTGACCGGTGATCGGTGCGCACGGCAAAACAGGCCACCGCGTCATAGCCGGCGGGGTCGCAGGTGCGGTTCGCCGGGCAGGAGGTCTTGTACTTCCACTCCATGCCGAAGAGCTGACGGGCCGCGCCGTCGATCGTGACCGTCTCGAAGTTGTTGTACGCCGCGATCACGTAGCCGATCGACTCCGGGCCGCTCGCCGGGATGTGGGTGCCCTCGCTGGACAGCATTCGGGCGATCGCAGCCTTGGGAGTGAACTCGAGGATCGGCACGAGCGGCCTCGGGGCCTTGTCGAGGCGCCGGTGCGGGAGCTGACCGAGGCGGTAGACGTTCCCGTTGCCCTCGGTCGAGATGAGCAGCACGGGCTTGCCGGCGTGCGTGGCGCAGCTGACGCCGCGAAGCCCGCTGTTGAACGGGCCGACCGGCGGCTCCTGGTAGACGAGGATCCAGCGGGCGACGCCGGGCGGAAGCACGCCGTCGTTGCGCCGGTACAGCTTGGTATTGATCGTTACGTACACCGCGCCGGCGCAATCGGCAAAGCCGGTGACCTTCTGAGTCTTGAGGCCTGGCGACCCGGGTGGCGCCGCGACCAGCTCGGGCGTCGCGCTCCACACGAGCGTATGGCGCGTGCGCGACCACGTGCCGCGCAGGATGCCCGTCGGCGCGACGCCCGCATAGACTGACCACACGCCGCCGGACTCGTGCGCGCCGAAGGACCGGACGTCGGCGCCCTTGGTGGCGAGAGCGAACGAGCCGGTGAAGGCCTTCGATCCGTCCAGCAGCCACAGCAGCTGCGAGCGGCCGTTGACGATCGCCTGGGTGATGAGCAGCGAATGGCCGCCACCGAGTCCCTGGTCGCGGGGGATGGCGAAGGAGTCCAGCGCCTGCACACGCAGCGACTGCGTCGCCTCGAAGACACGCCACGGCGCGCGCGCAGAGTCCTTGACGAGGACCTGGCCGTACGTGTCGGGTCCGGGGTACTCCCATTGGTCGGTCGCGGCGAACAATCTTCCGTCGTGCGGGGCGAGCGCCATGACCTCGTTGTCGTGGACGACCGGGGAGGCGGCGTTGGTGCTGAGGTGCTCGCGGGTAGCGGGGACGGCGTAGCGGCCCGATGTGTTGGGCGCCGTGGCGCTGACCGCAGCAGCCGTGCTGGCGAATGTGAACACGGCCAGCGCCGCGAACAGCACCGGCGCGACGCGACGACAGCCGGCGACGGACCGGCGAGCGGATCGGCGCATTGACGCAGTATCGGCCCGTTCGCCTAGAATGTCAACGATGGTTGACGATACAGTCGATCGGCCCGCGGGCCGGGGCGCGCTCGGACCCGCCCTGCGCCGGGCGTGGGTCGGCTACCGGCGCCGGCTCGACGCGGAGCTGGCGGCGGCGGGCTTTGGCGACCAGCGCCTCCCGGACGGCCGCGTCCTGCGCATCTGTGCCCGCTCGGTCGAGGTCACG
>JBKQJQ010000227.1:0-3445 GCA_052147875.1 Solirubrobacteraceae bacterium
CCGACCATGCGGTTCATCGACAGCACGCCGGACGCGACGCCCGCCTTGGTGCGGTCGACCGCGTTCATCGCCGCGGTGCTCATCGGCGACATTGTCAGACCCATGCCCAGGCCCATCAGGATGAATCCGGGCAGCAGCAGCCCGTAACCGCTGTGGACCGTGAGCCGCGACTGGATGAACAGCGCAGCGGAGACGACCAGCAATCCGGCGGTCATCAGCGGGCGGGGGCCGATCCGGTCGGTCAGCCGCCCCGCCAGCGGGCCCATGACGATGATCACGAGCGTCGCGGGGAGGAACCGCAGACCCGTCTGAAGCGGCGTGTAGTGCAGGATGTTCTGCATGTAGAGCGCGAGGAAGAAGAACTGGGCGAGCATCGCGAACGAGACGATGAACGCCACCAGGTTCGAACCCAGGAACGTACGCGAACGGAAGAACCCGAAGTCGACCATCGGCGCCCGGCTGCGGAGCTCGATGATCACGAACGACACGAGCCCGATCGCGGCGGCGGCAAACAGCGAGACGATCCGCGCTGAGCCCCAGCCCCACGAGTTGCCCTGGACGAGCGCCAGAATCAGCGACGTGAGGCCGATCGTGATCGACGCGATCCCGGGGAAGTCGACCTTGCGCGAGACGGTCTCGTCGCGCGATTCGCGGGCGGCGAACAACGTCACGGCGATCGTGATGATCGCGATCGGAGGATTGAGGAAGAAGATCGCACGCCAACTCACCTGCTGGGTGAGAAAGCCGCCGAGCACCGGACCGATCGCCAGCGCCAGCGCGCTCACGCCGGCCCAGGTCCCGATCGCCGTCCCGCGCTGGTGCGGCGGGAACGCCTGGGTGATGATCGACAGGGTCGCCGGCATCATGAACGCCGCGCCGATGCCCTGAACCGCGCGGAACGCCACCAGCGCTGTGTCGCTGGGGGCGAGGCCGATCGCCGCGCTCGAGATCCCGAACACGACTACGCCGAACAGGAACATCCGGCGGCGACCGAAGATGTCGCCCAGCCGGCCGCCGGTCACGAGCAGCACGGCGAACGTCAGCGTGTAGGCGTTGACCGTCCATTCGAGTGCCGACAGCGTCGCGTGCAGGTCGCGCTGAATCGACGGCAGCGCGACGTTCACGACCGTGTTGTCGAGCATGATCATGAACAGCGCGAAGCACATCGCGCCGAGCGTCCACCAGCGGCTGTTGTCTTCGTTGATCAAACGGTGGCGGTGGGCGAGGATTCTCTCGGACATTGGGGTCAGATCCCTTCCGGTCTGCAGACGGCGACGTCCGGCCGCTGGAGCAGCTGCTCGAGCGCTCCAGCGAGCGCCCGGCGCTCGTCGTCGGTCAAAGTCTGTGTGAACTGTTCGAGGCCGCTGAGGCGCGCCGCGTTGAGCTTGCGGATCACGGCGCGGCCGCGGTCGGTGAGGCTGATCCGCTTCATCCGCCGGTCGTCGGAGTCCTCGTGGCGCTGGATCATCCCGCGCCGGACGAGATCGTCGACGGTCCGGCTGGCGGCTGGAAGCGAAAGCCCGACGAGCTCGGCGCCCTCCTTCAGGGTGAGCTCGTGCGTGACGTCCTCGAGCTGGTGCAGGAGCTTGATCTGGGTCATCCCCAGCTCCAGCACGCCCATCGCCTCAAACAGGTCGGAGTTGCAGTTCTTGTGCAGGAACACGACCAGCGCGTAGAGATCCGACGCGAGGACCGAGGCTGATGTTTCGGACGTAGTTACTTGCACGAAAGCAAGTATTGCACACAAGTTGTGTTTGCGCAAGCGAAAGCTTCCCAGTTTGGGCGCTTCGCAATTGAGGCGTGGTGGGGCGGGTGGCGCGGGTGCCGCGTGCGAACCGGGGGCGCTGGCTGGCGTCCTGGTGGCGCGGGCGGCGTCTGCCGCGAGCGCTAACGGCGGCCGCCGGATCAGGCTACGGCTCGAGCAGCTGGTTGCTCGAGCTGCGGCGCTCGCGCCCGATCCGAATCAGCGCCGAGCGGATCGCCGACTGCTCGGAGAGCTGCGCCTGGGTGCCGCGGCGGGCGGTCGCGATCGTGTAGAGGCCCGGCGCGAAGTCGACCGACACCTGAGTCGTCCCATCAGGGTTGATCGGCGCCGTCCGTGCGATCGCCGTCGTGGCGCCGGGGCGGGAGATCGCGAGCGCTTCGGCCGTCCTCGCCTGGTTGGTCACCGTGAACACCACCGGTCCGGCACCGACCGAGGACGGAGAGACGGAGATACGAGAGTCGTTGACGTACACCGAAAGGCCGACCGGCGTCGGTGAGCGGGGCTGAGTCGGAAGCCTGCCGCCGGATGTACCACACGCCGAGATGCCCATTGCGCAGGCCCCGACGATGGCGATCATCCTGATACGCATTCCGCGACAGGTCTCCTCTCCGGCTCGCCTCCGCCGACCGCAGTGGTCAGCTTTGTGGTCGATTCGGGGCGAACCCTATCCCAACCGGCGCGTTCCTTCTACCCGATTTGGGCTGGAGCAACCGCGAGGGATTCGCGCTCCTTGTCCAGCCGACGCAGCTCAGTTTGCAGAGCCTCCCAGGATTCCGACTCGACCTGCTCGTACTCGTCGCCGGTCACCTCCCGCAATCGCTCGCTGTAGGTGGCCCACGCTTGGCGCGTCTCGGCGTCCAGCTCTTGAAGCTGATCCGTATCCGGTGCGACAGACGTCATTCAGGCTCCTTCCCTAGTGGGACACCAACGATGCTACCCCTCGCGGCGGTCGATAAAGGGAGGTTCGGGAGGCACCGCGCGTGAGCGCTCGCGTGGCGTGCGGCAGCGTCGCGGGCGAGCGCATGCATAAGCGCGTGCATGACGTCCGGCCGCGTTGCGGGCGAGCGCATGCATAAGCGCGTGCATGACGTCCGGCCGCGGGCGTATCACGGACGTAATGGACCTGCTCAGCGCCCCAATCGTGACGGCCGAGTTCGTGGCCGTCGACACGGAGACGAACGGCCTGGGCGGCGACGCCTGCGAGCTGACCGAGGTGGGTGCTGTACTGGTGGGCGGTGGGGAGCTCCACGACCGCTGGAGCTCGCTGGTGCGAACGAGCGCGCCGCTCCGGCGCGGGATCCAGCGCTTCACCGGCATTACCCAGACGATGGTCGACGGCGCGCCGTCGCTGGAGACGGTGCTGCAGCCGCTGGCGGAGTTGCTGCGAGGCCGCGTGATGGTCGCCCACAACGCGGCGTTCGACCGCCGTGTGCTGCGCCAGGCGTTCGGGCGGACCGGCCTCGAGTGGCCCAACCCGCCGGTGATCTGCACGGCCGCGCTGGCGCGAGCGATGCTCCCGCTGCAGCGCCAGCGGGGCCTGACCGTGCTCGCCGATGCGCTCGGGATCGAGGTCGAGACAGCCCACCGTGCGCTGCCGGACGCCGAAACATGTGCGCGCGTCCTCTGCGCGCTGCTGCCGCGGCTGTGCGCAAACGCGTCGACGGTGGCCGACGCGCTCAA
>JBKQJQ010000228.1:0-3050 GCA_052147875.1 Solirubrobacteraceae bacterium
CCCGAGGTGATCCTGATGGACGAGCCGTGCTCCGCGCTTGACCCGATCGCGACGCTCAAGGTCGAGGAGCTGATCGACGAGCTCAAGGACCGCTACACGATCGTGATCGTCACCCACAACATGCAGCAGGCAGCGCGCGTTGCGAACTCGACCGTGTTCATGCTCGACGGCGAGGTGATCGAGCACGCGGAGACCAATGAGCTGTTCACAGGGCCGCGCGACGAGCGCACCGAGCGTTACGTAACGGGTAAGTTCGGCTAGACATGCAGGAAACCCGTCACCAGTTCCGTGAGGACCTCAAGGAGCTCGAGAGGCAGGTGCTGGGCGGCCTGGACCTCGTGATCTCGCAGCTCGACCGCGCGCTCGAGTCGGTCAGCTACCAGGACGTCGAGCTGGCGTCGATGGTTGTTGCCGACGACGACCGGATCGACGGCCGCTACCTCGAGGTCCACCAGGGCATCCTGTCGCTGCTGGCTCGCCAGTCCCCGGTGGCCGGCGATCTACGGATCGTCGCTGCGCTCCTGCACGTGATCCGCTGCATCGAGCGGATGGGCGACCAGTGCGTCAACATCGCCAAGCTGGTGCCGCTGTCCGGCTATGAGTCGCCCAAGGACAAGGACATCCTCGACTCGATCGAGCGGATGGGCCAGCTGGCGCGGTCCCAGGTGTCACAGGCCAAGGAGGCACTCGGCTCGCGCAACGTCGAGCTCGCCCAGGACCTCGCGCGCCAGGACGAGGAGATCAACCGGCTGAACCGCTCAATCTTCCGGCGGGCGGTCGAGGTCGGCGACGACATCGACATGCGCGAGTGGGGGATGTTCATGATCCTGGTCGCGCGCTGCCTGGAGCGGATCGGCGACAACACGGTCGACATCGCCGAGCAGGTCGTGTTCGTCGTCACGGGACTGTTCCGGGAGCTGGCCGACGCCTCGACGCCCAACGAAGCGGCGCCTTCCGGCTTCGCCGACGGCGGCTAACGCGTCCCGCGGACCGGCTGGCGGCGGCTAACGCGTCCCGCGGACCGGCTGGCGGCGACGCAGCAGGAGGATCCCGATCGCGACCGCGATCGCGGCCGCCGCGAGCCCGATCAGGATCGGCGCGGCCGAGCTGCCGCTGCCGGAGGCCGCCGACGGAACTCCGCGCAAAGACCCGAGCGGGTGGCCCTCGGCAGCCGCGATCCGCACCACAGCGATCGCGGCTGCCTGCGCGAGTGCAGTGCTCGTCATGCCGGCAGGCCTGGGCAGCGAGGCGACGGCCTTCTGCGCTGCCGGCGTGAGCCCCTGGGTGCCGTAGCCGTCGGACATCACGACGAGCAGCCGCTGCGGGCCGAGGAACGTGATCTCCCGATACAGGAAATCGGCGTATTCCTGCGGCTTGCCGAACAGGCTGGGGATCACCCCGAGGTCGGTGGGGGCCGCGATCAGCGCGACCTTGACCTGCACGTGCGCCTTCTGCGCGGCGGCGGTCGTGGCGTTGAGCGTCTTCTGCACAGCGGCCGAAACGGGCGGGTCGAACGGGTAGAAGACATTGGTGCCTAGCAGCACGTCGCTGGCGGGGTCACCGTCGGCGCGCGCCGCGGGCGGGGCGGCGAGCAGCCCGGCGCCCGCGGCCAAGATGGCGACCAGCAGCGCCGCGATCGCCACCTTCGCGAGCCGGGCCATCGGCACATTATGCTCAGCGCTGACGTGGCGCAGCCGAAGTCCAAACGGCAGTCGCGCAAGCGACGCAATCATCGCCCCGCTGCCCGGGCGGCAGTCTCGACACGGCGCGACGAACGCGCCCAGCGACGCGAGGACGCCCGCCGTGAGCTGCGTCGTGGCAACCGCCAGCTCGGCCGTGAGGGCGACCGTCCCGAGGGCGTGTTCGGCGGGCTGCCGGTATCGGAGGCGGCGATCCTGATCGGGTTCATCGGCCTCGTGATCGGCTTCATTCAGGGTGGCGGCGCGGTGATCGTGGTGTCGCTGATCGTCGTCGGACTCGGCGTCACCGAGGTCACCGCGCGTGAGCATTTCTCCGGCTATCGCTCGCACACGATCCTGCTCGCGTTGCTGCCGGCGGTCGCGATCGTCGCGGCGGCGATTTCGATCTTCGGGGCGCCCCAGCAGCGCAGCCTCGTGCTGCTGTTCGTCGCGCCGGTGTTCCTCGTCCTGTTCTGGCTGCTGCGCCGCAGGTTCATGAGCGCTCGCCAGGCGCGGGTCGCACGCCCCCCGGCCCCTTGAATTAAGGCGTGATGACGCCCGTCTCAGTCGGTTCGCCGAGCTCCTCAGTGCTCGCCGTCGCGACCGGGAGGTGCAACCGGAACACGGCGCCGCCATCGGGCGCGTTAGCGACGGTCGCGCTGCCGCCGTGCTGCTGCGTGACCTGGCGCACGATCGCGAGGCCGAGCCCGCTGCCGTGCGTGCCGCGCGAGTTGGTGCCGCGGAAGAAGCGGTCGAACACGTAGGGAAGATCCGTCTCCGCGACCCCCGGGCCGTGGTCGCGCACCGTCACGCCGTCGTTGTCGACGGTCACCTCGATCGGGGCGTCCGGCGGCGAATGGCGAGCGGCGTTGTCGAGCAAATTGTTGATCGCGCGTCCGAGCCGGGCGGGTACGCCGTCGATCGTCACCGGCTCCAGGCGCGCGATGACCGGGACCTCGGGGGCGTTGCGGCGCGAGCGCGCGACCGATTCCTCGGCGACCTTGTCGAGGCGCACGTCCTCGGTCGCGAGCCCTGGCTCGTCGCCGCGCGCCAGCTCGATCAGGTCGGCGACCAGCGCGCTCAGCTCCTCGGACTGCTCGACCACGTCGGCCAGCAGCCGGCGGCGGTCCTCGGGGTCGAGCTCGCCGCCCGCTAGCAGCACCTCGATGTTGGTCCGCAGGCTGGTGACCGGCGTGCGCAGCTCGTGCGAGGCGTCGGCGACCAGCTGGCGCTGGGCGCGAACAGACTCGTCGAGCGCCGCGCGCGAGCTCTCGAGGCGGTCGAGCATCGAGTTGAAGCGGGTCGCCAGCGCGCCGACCTCGTCGTCGGCGTGGACCCGGATCCGGCCGGTCAGATCCTCGGTCTGGCTGA
>JBKQJQ010000229.1:0-2550 GCA_052147875.1 Solirubrobacteraceae bacterium
ATCGCCGGCACCTCCCCTCGAGCGTCAGCCCTGGCGGAGCTGCGGATGAGACGAGTCGAGATGAGAGATGGCGGCCGTACATCGTGGAGAAGCTTGCGAGTCGCGGCGGCGCTGGTGTTGGGTTCGGCGACGGCGGTCCTGACGCTCCCTTCGGCAAACGCCGCCTGCGCTGGGGGGCGGGGTGGGGCGGGTCCGATCTTCCCGCGGACCACCTTCTATTTCGGACTCGGGCGGCCCGAAGCTCGGGCACGTCGAGCGTTCTTCGCCGTACCGCAACCGGGTTCCGCGAGCTATCGCCGGTTTGTGACGCCTCGTCAGGTGGCGGCGTGCTACGGCGCCAGCTCCGCCGTGCGGATGGACAGTTCGCCGCTACGGGTGGGGGTACGACCTCGCGAGCGGGCTGGGCGTCCCCCAGTTGCGCAGCTCGCGCAACTGATCCCCTCACCTGCCGGCACGGTTGCGGGTGGGTGTCCGACGACCGACGGCGCGGGATGATCGAGGACTGCCCTCAAGCCCCTGCGGCCGGCTCGGCCGGCTCGGCCACGACAGGGACCGCTGACGCCTTGGCGATCTCGACTGTGCCGTCGTCGCGTCGGCGCGGCCTGCTGGCCCGGGTCGCGGGCTGGCAGGCTCCGCCACGCAATCTCCTGCTGAGCGCGCTCGTGCTGCTCGTCTTTCCATGGGACGACATCCTCATCGACGCGTTGTATGGCGGCAACCCGAAGCTGCCCACGCTTGTTGTCTACGGCCTTTGGAGCCTGTTCGACTTCTTGGTGATCTGGGTGCTCCTGGCCAGCGGCCGCCTCGTGCGGCCGGCATTTGTGTACGGAGGCATCACCGTGGGGCTGGACGCGATGCTGGCGGTCGTGTATCTCGGGCTGACCCAGTACACCACCGCGTACATCGTTGCCACCGCGTTCCTCCGGGTGGCCTATCTCGGGCTGATCACCACGGTCATGTGGGTCCGCTTGAGCCACGGCTCGAGCTCGACCAGCTGGCGTGGACGATGGCTCGGGCTGGGCCCCCGCGCTTGGACCGCCGGCGTCGAGCTGTCAGCCCAACTGCCAGCGGGGGCTGACCAGGCAAGCCGGGTACCGCCGCTGTTCACGTTCGTGGCTCCGCTGCTGGTGTCGATCGCGGTCGCGTACGCGGGCACGTTCTTCGCCGCCCTCACCTGCGCCGGGCACGGAGCGCAGCACGTCTGCGGCCCCTACGGCCCGCCGATCGGCCACGCGTTCTTCTCCGAAGCCGCTCACATCGTGGCCATCCTGCTGGTCGCGCTCGCAATCGAGGCACGATTGCTCGTGGATCGATCCGGCCCTGAGGAACGCGCAGTGATCAGCATCACAATGCTCGGCCTCGCCGTCGGCATCGCGGCTTCGCTGACCGCCGGCGCTGCGAATTCCGAAACGCTTCCGCTCGTCTTTCCGCTCACGGTACAGGCGCTGGCCATCGGGGTCACGACAACGCTGATGCTGCCGTTCCTGCGGTTCTCGCCATGAGCCATCCGGGTTCCATTCGACGGCCTTCGCGTGGGACAGTGAGCCTCGGGAACCGGTGACAGGCGCTCCCGACGCGTCTCCCTCGCCGAACAGTACGTCCGGTAGGTAGTCATAGTTCGTCTTGCCGCGTGACATTTGGGCCGACGCCGGCGGCTCTGGTGGCCGGACGGGCCTACCAACTCGGCGAAATCGGCGGGCGCGCCGGCGGCCCGAGGCGTCCTGCCAGCGGGCCTCCCAGTACCCGATGGAAGCTAACGCTCACGAGTAGTCCAGATTGTCGTCAGCGGTGCTGAATGGAGGGACAGATTGGCCGTATTTGCCGCACGGCGACATTGCGTCAATCACGGGACGGAAGCAATTAGTTGTCTACGTCCCCCAAAAGCCCCGTATCCAGGGCTTTCCCAGTGCGCCCGAGAGGACTCGAACCTCCACGGACCAATCAGTCCACAAGGCCCTCAACCTTGCGCGTCTACCAATTCCGCCACAGGCGCTGGAGGCGGCCAGTATAGCCCTGCGAGGTCTCTCGGAGCGGATCTTGGGCTCGGCCGGGTGGGCTGGCCGAGTGCCTCGCCGTGCTTCCGCGGCCGGATCGATGGCTCCGTTCGCTCCGTGGAGTTGAGTCCGTCCTGGAGGAGCGCTAATGTGACGAACACATGTTCGACCCAGCCCCGGTCAGCGAGCAAATCGAGCAAGGAGCGAACCGATGGATCTGACCAAGCGCCAGCAGGAAATCTTCGAGTTCATCAAGCGGTATTCGGCGAAATATGGCTATCCGCCGACCGTGCGCGATATCGGCAAGGCGGTCGGACTCGCTTCATCGTCGACGGTGCACGCGCATCTGGCGAACCTGGAGAAGATCGGGCTGCTTCGGCGGGATCCGACGAAGCCGAGGGCGATCGAGATGCTCGACAAGGCCACCGCAGGCGTGCGCAGCTTGGTGCGCCCAGGGCTGCCTCTGGTCGGGCAGGTCGCAGCCGGCCAGCCGATCCTCGCCGAGGAGAACATCGAGGACTACGTACAGACACCGTCGTACGCGGGCGGGACCGAC
>JBKQJQ010000230.1:0-5830 GCA_052147875.1 Solirubrobacteraceae bacterium
TCGGGCGCAGCTGAATTCGAGTCGGCCATCCCGAGTAGGATATTCGTCGTCGACTGCGTTGACTCAAGACGGGCGTCAAAGCTAGGACGATCTGCATCGCCGAGATCGCGGCGGTCTTATCGCGGCGAGTGTTCACGTTCTGCGACGGAGCCCTGCCTTCCGCGTCAGAGCTCCGGCGCGAGCCGAGTCTCGTGCCGCGTCGAAAAGAGGGCTCCCCGCCCTCAGGCCTCCAACCACTCAAGCCACGTGGCTCCCGGGTGGGCGAGGCCGAGCAACGCCCCCGTGCGCTGGCCGCCGCGGTAGCGCAGCCGTCCCACGACGCCGAAGAGGCCTTCGCGCCGGTTGCGCTCGACGAGTGCGGGCGCGACCGGGATGCCGAGCACGGTAGTGTCGGCTGGGCCGCCCAGAGGCACGAGCGGGTCGATCGATACCCAATCGAGGTCGCGCTCTGCTCCAACTCGATCGACGAGCGCACGGAACCGGGTCAGCTCATCGGCAGTGAAGAAGACATGGACGTAGCTGTCGATCAAGCACACCGGCCGTCCAGCGGGAATGCTCGCCAGCACGTCCGGCAGGACGTCGCGCGCATCACCTCGAACGGTATGCGCGGGATTCGCGATCGCGACCTCGACGGCGTAATGGAAACGGGTCACGGCTCCGACCTCCTGGGGAATGCAGGCCGCGAGCCAGGCCCGCACATCCCCGTCGCGAAGGTCGAGCGGCTCGACGTCGATGCCCACCCGATCGGCAATCCGAGGGACCACCGGAGGGAGCGGTGGCAGCCGCGAACCACGCAGCTCGGTCTCGAGCACGACCTTCGAGGCTTGGTCACCGATCACCGTCACCTGCTCGCCCGCACGGTAGAGGTACCGATAGCGATCGAGGTGGAGCGCCAGCCCCGCGCCGGTGCCGATGTCGACCAGCGTCATCTCGCGCCCGTCTACGATCGCGGGCACCAACGCCGGAAGCAGATCCGCGCAGCGGCCGACCTCGTTCATCTGATAGCGATGTCCCGCACACAGCTCCAGCAACCGTTCACGGTGATCCAGGCAGAACTCGCGATACGTCGCCTGAAACTCGGCACCGAGTTGAGGCTGGGGTTCGCCGACCCGCGGGAACCAGCTGCGTAACGGCAGCGGCTCGAGCTCCAGCACCAGGAAGCTCGCCGCTGCCTCGAATAACAGCGGGGGAAGCCTGTCGGGTGGGATCGTCGCAGCGATCGCGAGCAGTTCCTGATCGTGACGCAAGATCTCGAACTGCGCGGCGGTCAGCTGCCACGAGTCCGGTGCTCCGGGAGGCGACCACGCGCCCGCGATCGCACCGGCCTGTTGAGCGACGACCGCGGGATCGGTCGCGTGAGTCGGCTGCCTCATAGCAAGCAGACCGAGACTACCCCGATGGTCCCGATGCCAAAGAACCGGCCGAACCCCCACGTCGCCCGGACGCCGGTCATGTGCAGATCGGGCGGGCTGGTTGCGAACGCCTCGTCCCACAGGGGGAACCATCCACCGAGCCGAGTCGTCCGATCGGCTGCGCAACGTAAGGGACGCGCGAGATATCGGCTCCGTGGTCGGTGGCGACGATCACCGACTCGACCACCAAGCACTCTGCATTGTCAGAGCGTACTCCCGAGCGACGCCTCTCCATCGGCGCAGCCGACCTCCACGCTATGGCGGGACGAGGACGACGCGCCCTCACTAGGCCCTATTGCGTGTCATTGAGCTCCCAGAATCTGGCCCCCCAATACCCATGGTGGGGCGAGATGAAAACGCCGCACGGGACCTTCTACCTCTCACCCACTAACGCAGCCCAAGAAAGCGTCTCTCACGCCGCATCGCCTTGTCGCAGTCGGGGTTCCCCACTGAGACCACCGGTGGCCGTGGCGCCTCACGGCACGTAGAGCCGTAGTCCCGTGGCTGCCACCACACCGTCAGGCTGGTCGATTCGCCGGAGCTGAAGGACATTGCTGAGCTGTGCACCCTTGTTCGTCCTGTCGACGAGCGAGCAATCGGAGGTGCAACCGTTGCGGACTGGCTGCCCGTAGAACCGCGGTGCGCCCGGAAGCCGCTAGCTTCCCGGACGTGTCCGAGCCAGCATTTCACTTCGTCTGCGTGCCTTCCGCGCTGGTCGGCCCGCCAGCCGAGTGGGCGATCGAGATGCTCGGGGACGGCGAGATCGCGCTTCTGGCCGACGGTGGCGGTTTCGCCGCGATCAACGAAGTTGCGCACACGCTGGGCCTGATCAGCGTCCCCCTGGTCCGATCCGAGGAGACGGTAGAGCGTCAGGAGGAGACGGTGATGGCGTACGGTGGTCGCCTCCCGCTGGTGTGGGTCGGCGAGGACTTCAGCGAGAAGGTCACTGCCTGGGCCCGAGCCCGGGGTCCGATGACGTTGCTCGTCGAGGCGACGGGCCCGCTGTCTGAGGACGAACGCCGCCGGATCGACCGGTTCGTAGCGGGCCTCGGACGTCAGTCCGAATAGCCAGAGGCGTTCTCAGATTCGACGCCTCGTGTTCGCTGCGCGTTGGACTGTGCGACGGGTTCGAGCGCTCTATGCGCACCCGAGTGGAGGTCAGATGCGGCGGTCTGTCGCTTCGATCAATCCACGTGGTGACGACGGGCCGGGTCGCTCCGTTGCGGCGATCGACCGTCGCGCGATGTTGCAAGACTCCGGAGCCTTACACCGGCACGGGCCCGGCCGGACCGGGGGCGTGGCGGACCTGCTGGCTTTGGCGAACGAGAGGAGGAAGCGGAGATGAGCACGCCCGACGGTGACCCAGGCCGGTCTGATGCGCTCGTGCTGTTCGGCGCGACCGGCGACCTCGCTCACAAGAAGATCTTTCCCGCCCTTTATGCGATGGCGAAGCGACGCGATCTCGCGGTACCGGTGATCGGAGTCGCCCGTTCGAAGTGGGACCTTGAGCGCTTCCAGGCGCGGGTCCGCGACAGCATTGCGCACGACGTCGGCGGAATCGACGACGAGCAGGCCCTGGGCCGTCTGATCTCGTTGCTCGGTTACGTCAGCATCGATTACAGCGACCCTGCCGCGCTCACCATGCTCAGGGGAGCGCTTGGAGATGCGACGCGCCCGGCGTATTACCTCGCGATCCCGCCGTCGGTTTTTGAGACCGTCATCGCGGGGCTAGGTGCCGCGGGCCTTGCAGGCGGCGCGCGCCTGATCGTCGAGAAGCCGTTCGGGCGCGACCTCGCGTCGGCGAAGGAGCTCAATCGTTTCGCGCTGTCGGTGTTTCCGGAGGATTCGATCTTCCGCATTGATCACTACCTCGCGAAGGAGGAGATCATGAACCTCCTCTACTTTCGCTTTGCGAACTCGTTTTTGGAGCCGATCTGGAACCGCAACTACGTGGCCAGCTTCCAGATCACACTGGCGGAGGATTTCGGCGTCGAGGGCCGCGGCGCGTTCTACGAGACCGCTGGCTGCCTGCGTGACGTGATCGAGAACCACCTGTTCCAGGTGGTTGCACTGCTCGCCATGGAGCCGCCAACCTATAGAGACTTCGGTGCCTTGCATAGCGAGAAGACCGACGTTTTCAAGGCCATGAAGCCGCTAGCCGCGGACGATCTCGTGCGCGGCCAGTTCGTCGGCTACCACAACGAGCCCGGCGTTGCGAAGGACTCCGACGTGGAGACCTTCTGCGCCCTGCGCCTGCAGATCGACTCGTGGCGCTGGGCGGGGGTACCGTGGTACCTGCGCTCCGGCAAGTGCCTGCCCGAGACGGTCACCGAGATCTTGGTAGAGCTAAAGCCGCCACCGCAGCAACTATTTGAGGACTCCTGGCCGGCAGGCGGCCCGGCGAACTACCTCCGCTTCCAGCTCGCGCCCGACGCCGCGATCGCTCTCGCCGCCCGGGTCAAGCGCGCCGGCGAAGAGTTCCTCGGAGACCAGCGTGAACTTCTGCTGCTCGATACCCAACCGGACAAAGAAGAGCCCTACGAACGACTCCTCGGCGACGCAATGGCCGGCAACGGCGCTCTGTTCACACGAGAGGACACGGTCGAGGCCGCCTGGGCGGTCGTCGATCCCGTCCTCTCCATCCACCACCGGTCGCACCCCTACAAGCCGGGCACCTGGGGACCCAAGCAAGCCGACAAGCTCATTGCCCCCGACGGCCGCTGGCAAAAGCTCGCGCCCGCACACGCGGCGTCGAAGCAGCCGACACGGTGAGCGACGCCCCGCCGCGCTGGCCTCGTGATGAACGTCGACGAGCTCTCAATCACGACGGACAGATCTCCCAAGCCCTCGCTCTATCCGTGCCAGCCCTTGGCAATTGGCGGCGCAACACTGAGTTGGCCTCGACCCGAGGGTCATGGGTTGGCCGGACAGCGTTCGGTTAGCGTTCCCTCGCTGACTCGGCTCAGGGCTGGAGGATCGAGCGCGGAAGACACTGAGAGCGCCCGCTGGTCGATCCCCTTAAGCGACTGGACCTGAGTTCCGCGCATAGGAGGGGCGACGCGGAAGGAGGCGGATGCTCGCAGCGCACAGCGATTCTGCGCCACCGGTGCGTACGGGCGCGAGGGTTGACAATAGGTAGTTGATGGGCTCAGGTGCTGATCTCCGGCTGAGGTCCGCGCGGGCACGAGGAGGAGAACATGAAGCCGTACTTCCAGAACCACTCCGCCGGGTGGCTGTTCCTGATCGTCCTGATCTGCTTCTTCGGCATGGAGATCATCCAGTTCTTCCGGCAGCTGCAGTGGCGTAAGGACGCAACCCGGATCAGCACCCCGGCCTTCTGGGTTGCCGTTGTCATCTGGGTGATCTTCGCGACCGTGATTCTCCATCGCGCCGGCACCTGGTTTTCAGGCGCCGCAATCGAACACCCACAGCTGGTGTTCGTCGTCGGCATGGTGCTATTCGCGGCTGGTGCCGGCCTGCGGTGGTGGTCGTTCTGGGCGCTCGGCCAGTACTTCACGTTCACGGTCGATGTCAGCCGCGACCAGCAGGTTGTGACGCAAGGCCCCTATCGGGTGCTGCGGCACCCCGGCTACGTCGGCGGACTGCTCGCGCTGATCGGACTGGGCGTGATCTACAGCAACTGGGTCGGGCTCGCCGGCTTCGCCTGCTCGGCGCTCGTGATCGTCCTCTGGCGCATCCACATCGAGGAGACCGCGCTGCTGCGCACGGCCGGCGAGCCCTACCGCCTCTACGCGGCCCACCACAAGAGACTCATACCCCTCATCTGGTGAGACGGCATCTCGTGACCGCCCAGCACCCGACCCCCAAGAGACTGTCCGTGCCAGAAGCGCGTAACTAGCTCGCTCCGCAGCAGCCGCCCGAGCGCCGAGGCGACCAAACGCGTCGAGAACGGAAGAAGGCACCAGCCCTCCCTTTCGCCAATTCCGGGGCCGCGCTGGCGCTCCGTCCCGTGGCAAAGCGCTCGCGCTGCGCCGGCGGAGCTGACGCGTCGAGGTCGCATAGGAGTCGCCCAGGGCCGGGAGCCCCGCGTCGCGGAAGCAGTCGCGGGATGCGCCGTTTCGCGCGCGTCGCGCCGACACGGCCACCGCCTGAGATGCAACCGAGTAATGGTCCCACGCCTGCGTTCTACTTGTAGATCAAGCGGTATCCCAGCATCTGCGTGATCGTCACGAACCGATAGCCGCGCTTGCGCAGCGTGGTGATGATCGTCGGCAGCGCGTCGATCGTCTCCTGACGCGGTCCGCCGCCGTCGTGCATCTCCACGATTCCGCCGTTGCGGGCGTTCGTGAGCACGTCGTCCTCGATCGCGGCGACACCGGGAAGCGCCCAGTCACGCGGGTCGATGTCCCATTGGATCGTCGTCATGCCCAGCGAGCGGATCTGCGCCAGCTGCGCCG
>JBKQJQ010000231.1:0-12647 GCA_052147875.1 Solirubrobacteraceae bacterium
TCGTCTCGCCGCCGTAGTACTGCCAGTTCGTGTTCGTCATGAACGACGAGGTGGTGTTGAACGTCACGTTCCACGGCGCCGAGTGGAAGTGCTCTGGGTTGAGCCCGGTCCAGTTCCACAGCGTCTGTGTGCGGAGGATGAAATACAGCAGCAGCCAGCTGGCGAGCGAGAAGATGATCAGGCTCTTGGCGTAGGCCTTCCAGTCCTGTCCCTTGTCGGGGTCGGTGCGGATGATCCGATACAGCAGCCGCTCGGATCCCCCGAGGATTCGATCGAGGAACACATGCTCGCCCGTGTAGACGGCCGCCAGATAGCGCCCGAGCGGCAGCGCGAGCGCCGTCAGGATCGCAACGAACAGAACGATCGTCAGCCAGCCGAGGAACGTCATCGGCTCAGAACTTCTCTCCGCGCAGCAGCGCGTAAAGGAGGTAGATGCAGACGAGCGCCGAGACGATCAGCCCGAACAGATCAGCGCCACTCATATCCGCTCGATCCCGTAGATCAGCGCGATCAAAATGCCGAACATGAGCACGCCCAATAGAACCGATACGACATCCATGCCGTCCAGCTTCGCCGCCCCTAAGTGAAGGCGGCGTGCAGAATCAGGCGAGCGCTATACAGATGTTGTGAAGATCCGCGCGGGTGCGGGGATCGCGAGCGGCTCGGTCGGGAGCATCCGCTCGAGCAGCGCCAGGACGGACTCCTGTAGCTCGTGGACGACAGGGCCGAGCGCGACCCTCGCCGAATCGCGAGCGGCGGCGCGGCCACAGCGCAGATGACCTGCGCCAAGCGCCCCGCGCGCGACGACGGTCGCGGCGTCGGCCGCTGCCGACCTTGCGGCCGCACGCGCCCGGTCGCCGGCCATGTCCCCGACCGCCACCCGCGCGGCTGCCCAGGCTGCGGCGGCCGCGCATCCCCAGGCCGTCTCGCGAGCGGCAGTGCGGGCCGCCGCCCACGGCGCCGTGCGCTCTTCGCAGCGAGCACTGCGCGCCTCGCGCCGCGCGCGATCGAGCGCCGGCAGCGCCGAGTGCAGGCTGGGTTCGTCGAGGACCGGCTCCAGAGCGCTCAGTCGCTCACCGGACAGTCCTGCGGCCTCGATCCAGACGGGCGCGTAGACCCGGATCAGCCAGTCCATCGCCAGCCACGAGCGGGCCGGGTCAAGTCCGTCGTCTGCGGTCCCGATCGTGCGCCCCAGGTAAGGGCGCAACCGCTGGCGGGGGAGGTCGTCCAGCCCGTCATTGAGCGCGATGCACAGGGCTCGCAGCACCGGGCTGACGCACCGCGGCTGGTCGGAGTGGGGCTCCCCAGCCAGGTGGCTGACCCATTCCATCGCGCAGCGCCCGTCCGCGGGGTCTGCATGGGTCCCGTAGGCGAGGGTGTAATCGCTGGTCATTGGACCTCCGTGGTGGCGAGTGGCGTCCAGTGTCGATTGTTGCGCGGCGGCCGCCGAACTTCCAGCGCCACCGTCAGGCCGCAAACCGGTAGCCGACCCCCGGATCGGTGCGGATGTAGCGGGGGCCCCCGGACGGCTCGATCTTGCGCCGCAGGTTGGCGATGTGGGCGCGGAGAACCTGGGTGTCCTCGCTGTAGCCGGCACCCCAGACGGCGACCAGCAGGTCGCGATGGGTCATCAGCCGCCCACGGTTGCGCGCCAGCTGTGCCAGCAGCCCGAACTCGGTCGGGGTCAGGTGCACCTCCTCGCCGTTCTGGCGGACGGTCCGGGAGGCGAGGTCGATCTCGAGTTCGCCGCTCGTGATCACAGATTGCTCGGGGTCGGGGTCGATCCGGCGCAGGTTGGCCTGGAGGCGGGCGATCAGCTCCCGCGGCCCGAACGGCTTGGTCACGTAATCATCGGCGCCGGCGGCGAGCGCCCTGACCTTCGCCTCCTCGTCGCCGACGGCCGAGAGGACGATCAGTGGCATCTCGCTCCACTCCCGCAGCCGCCGGCAGACCTCGATCCCGTCGATGTCCGGGAGCACGAGGTCGACGATCGCGGCGCTCGGGCGCGCCACGGCAGCGGCATCGAGCGCCTCTTCGCCGGTGCTGGCGGGCACCGCCTCGTAGCCCGCGTCGCGAAGGATCACCCGCAGCGCCCGCAGGATCTGCTGTTCGTCGTCGCAGACGAGCACGCGCGTCTTAGTGCCGGCGCCGGTGCTCACTGTTCGACGCCGACCGGCGCGGGCTCGGAGATCGGCAACGAGATCTGAAAGCTGGTTCCCTGGCCCGGTAGGGACTCGACCTCGATCGTCCCGCCGTTGGCTTCGACGAAGCCCTTCGCGATCGCGAGTCCGAGCCCGGAGCCAGTCCACGGCTGCGCGTTTGCGCTGCGCCCGCGGTAGAAGGGCTCGAAGATCCGGTCGTGCTCGGCGGGCGCGATACCCGGTCCCTGATCGACGACGCTGACCAGCAGGCGCGCTCCGGCCCGGCGCGCATGGACCGATACCGGCAGGCCGCCGGAATAGCGGCTCGCGTTCTCGAGCAGGTTGGCGAACGCGCGCTCCAGCTGGGCCGCGTCGGCGCGCAGCTCAGGGACGTCGGGATCGACCGTCAGGCGGATCTTGACCGGTCCGCCTCGCAGCCCCTCTGCGGCGGCGGTCACGAGCTCGTCGATCGATACCCAATCCGAGCGTGGCTCGGCGGCGCCGGCCTGGAGTCGCGACAGCGCCAGCAGGTTGTCGACCATGCTCGCCAACCGCGTGCCCTCCTCGACGACTGCGGCGCTCAGCTCGCGGCGCTCCTGCTCGGTCAGCGAGCTGGTGCCGAGCGCATGGCCGGCGGCGACGACCGACGTCAGCGGCGTCCGCAGATCGTGCGAGACGGCGCGCAGGAGTGCGGTCTTGATGTCATCGCTGCGGCGCAGGGCGGCCGTCTCGACCGCCTCCGCCTGCATCGCGTCGCGGCGCTGCGCGATCGCGACCAGCGCCTCGAGCGTTGGCACAACCCGCGCGCGAAGCTGCTCGTCGGCAGCCGCCGGGAGATCGCGGGGCACGAGCAGGGTGGCGATCTGTCGGCCATCGGCATCGCGCAGCGCCAATGCGGTGCGGCGCTCGTCGGCGGCCGCCTCGCCGCGCTCGATTGCCGCCGAGCGCAGGCCCAGCGCCTCCGCCACGCGCCGCGCCGTCGTCGCCAGCGCCTGGCCCGTGTCCTCGCCGCGCAGCAGCTCGCGCGCGAGCGCGGCGGCGAGGCCCGCCTCCGCCTCCCGCCGCTCGGCCTCGAGTGTCCGCGCCCGGGCGAGCTCCGCGATCGTCCCCGCGACCAGCGCGACGATCATGAACGCCCCCAAGGCGACCCAGTTGCGGCTGTCGGCGATCGTGAATTTGCCGACCGGCGGCAGGTGGAAGAAGTTGAACGCGGCCGCGCTCAGCAGGCTCGTGAAGACGCCCAGCGCCAGCCCCCAGTAGGTCGCGGCGAGCAGTACTGCCGGCAGGTAGACGACGCTCAGCGAGACGACCGGCGCGATGTGCTTGAGCGGATAGATCGCGAGCGTCGCGGCGGCGACGGCGGCGACCGAGACCGCCACGCCGAGCCACATATTGGGCCGCGCGCCCCGCAGGCCGCTCACCCCCCGTATGAGGACGGCGGCGCGACGGCGCTGCGCGACGAGGCGATCTGCTCGAGCAACGCCGACGGGCTGGTGCCACCGAGCACCCGCAGCCGGGGCAGCGTGTAGCTGTCACTCGACGGGCCGGCCCAGCCCGGTACGACGGTCGTCGAGCCGACGAACCCGGCGGCCTTGACGGCGGCCACGACGGTAGCGTTGTAGTGGCCGGACGGATAGCAGAACCAGTCGACAGGCACCCCGTAGCGCTTGCGCAGGATCTGGCGCGCGGTCGCGACCTGGTAGTGCAGCTCCGACGGGTCGAGCGTGATCAGGTCGGCGTGGCTGATCCCCTGCGTGTCGAGCTCCCAACCCGCGTCGATCAGCGCATGGACCTCATCGTCGGTGAGGCCGCCCTGGGATGGGGGAAGGCCGCTGAGCTGGATGTTCTCGTCTGCCACCCATCCGAGCCGCTTGAGCACCGGCAGCGCCTCCGCGTACTGCGAGTGGTAGCCGTTGTCGAACGTCAGCACGATCGGTTTGCCGGGCGGCAATCGCGAACCATGCTCCCAGTACGCGCGCAGCTGATCGAGCGTCACCGGATGCCAGCCGGCCGACTTCAGCGCCTGCATCTGGGCCGCGAACTCGTCCGGCGGGACGTACAGGCCGGGGAACGGAGCCCCCGGGGGCGGTGGGGCGATCACGTGGTACATGAGGATCGGCACCGAGGCCGTCCCGGGCTTGCCGGTTGCCGGCCCGAGCGCAGCGGCGGTCGATCCGCCGCGCGTCACGGCGTGGTGGTGGCTTCGATGGTGCGTGCTCTGCGAATGAGCCGTCGCGGCTGTGCCGCCGCTCTGGGCGGGGGGCGTCGACCCCCCCGATGAGGCGACCACGACCGCCGCCACGATCACGACCACCGCCAGCGCGCCGGCGGCCGCGAATCGCCGGCGAACCTGCGCCCGATGGCGCTGCTGTGCGCGCGCCGCACGCCGTCTGGCGACTTGCTCAGGATCCATCTTGCAACGAGCGTATAGATTGCCACGGCGGTGATGAACGGCGCTGTCAAGCGGACGGTCGCGCGCGATGGCGCCACGCTGGCGGTGGTCGAGGGCGGCGATCCCGCGGCCCCGACGATCGTGTTCGTGCACGGCTATCCGGACACCAAGGAGGTCTGGGCGCCGGTGCTCGAATCGCTGGTCGGCGAGTTCCACGTCATCGCTTACGACGTGCGTGGGGCCGGGGAGTCGAGCGCTCCGCGCGGTCCGGCCGCGTACGGGATCGAGCTGCTGGCCGATGACTTCGCGGCCGTCTGCGATGCGGTCGCGCCCGGCGCCCGCGTGCACCTGGTGGGTCATGACTGGGGCGGCGTCCAAGGCTGGGAGTTCGCGACCTCACAGCGGTTGGAGGGCCGGATCGCTTCGTTCACGACGATCGCCGGGCCGGCGCTGGGTCATGCGGTGCAGGCCGCGCGCAGGCCGTTGCTCCACGTGCTGCGCTCGTGGTACATCGCGCCGCTCCTGATGCCGGGCGGCCCGACCGCGATCTGGCGCGGGCTGCTGTCGGCCGAGCGCTGGCGCCAGCTGCTTGCGACCGCGGAGCGGTTGCCGGTCGACGATCAGTTTCCGGGGCCGACCGTCGTCGCGGACGGGCTGCACGGCGCCAACCTGTACCGGCGCAACATTCCGCCGCGGCTGCTGCGCCCGGCCGCCGACGCCCGCGCCCACGCGCCGGTGCAGCTGATCGTCCCGTCGGGGGACCGGTTCGTCCCCGAGGGGTACTACGAGGCGGCCGAGGGTGTCGCGCCCGGCCTGCGCCGCCGGCGGGTGGCGGGCTCACATTGGGCGCAGCGCAGCCGGCCGGAGCTGATCGCCGTCTGGGTCGCCGAGTTCGTGCGCGAGACCGAGGCCGGTCCGCCGGCGCCCGCACGGGGCTGGCGGCGCGGCGGCGGGACGGATCAGCTCCGCGGCCGGCTGGCGGTCGTCACCGGGGCGGGCAGCGGAATCGGCCGCGCGACCGCTGCGTTGCTCGCGGCCCACGGTGCACGGGTTGTGCTCGTCGACCGCGACGAGGCCGCGCTCGCGCGCGCGGGAGAGTCGATCACCGGTTCGCGCACGCTGCCATGCGATGTCGGCGACGAGCAGGCGATGCAACGGCTGGTCGAAACGGTGCTCGAGACCGAGGGTGTCCCCGACGTCGTCGTCAACAACGCTGGAATCGGGATCGCCGGCCCATTCCTCGACACGGGCGCCGCGGAGTGGCGGCGGATCATCGATGTCAACCTGCTGGGTGTCGTAACCGGCTGCCGGCTGTTCGCGCGCGCGATGGTGCGGCGCGGGGAGGGCGGGCAGATCGTCAACACAGCCTCGGCGGCGGCGTTCATGCCCAGCTCGGCGCTGCCCGCGTACGCCACCACCAAGGCGGCCGTGCTGATGCTGAGCGAGTGCCTGCGCGCCGAGCTGGCGGCTTCCGGGATCGGCGTGACCGCCGTCTGCCCGGGGCTGATCGCGACCAACATCACCCGCGCCACCCAATACGTGGGCCGCCCGGAGGCCGACCAGGACCGGGTGCGCGAGCAGATCACGCGCTTCTATCAGCGGCGCAACTTCACCCCGGAGCAGGTCGCCGAGGAAATCGTCGCCGCGATCGGAGCCGACCGCCCGATCGCGATCGTGACGCTCGAGGCGAAGCTGATGCGGGCGATCTCACGGCTGTCCCCGCGCCTCGCGCGGCGCTTGGCGCGAGTCGAGGCGCTACCCGCCTAAAAAGCAGGACTCGGACGGTGGTGGGCGAACGCAGCACCATGCTGCTCAAACACCGCCCGCCCCATATTGAGTCGCAGCCGACGAAGCTCCGCGACGGACTCGAGCACCTGGATCAGAGCTCGATTGCGGTTCTGCGCTGGCTGAACGCCAACAAGGTCGACTACGTGCTTGTCGGCGCCGTGGCGCGCCGGATCCGCGGCGAGGTCGAGACCGCTGGCCCGGTCGCGATCGTGCCCGCGCCCTACGGCCGCAACTTCGACCGACTCTGCAACGCGCTGATCGCCGAGCACGCCGGACTGAGGTCCGATCTCGGGCGCGGCGTCGGGCCGCGGACGACCGCCGTGGCGGTCAAGCTGACGCCCGACAAGCTTGCGCGCGGCCACCGCTGGATGCTGCGGTTCGGCGACTATGACCTCGACATCGAAGCCTCCCGCGAGAGCGAGAAGTTCACGGGTGTGGGCGAGGATGGACACGCGCCGCGCTACCAGGAGCTTCTCTACGAGGCGGGCCGGGTCGAGCTAGCCGAGGGCCTGAGCGTCGAGGTCGCGTCGCCCGAGGACCTCGAGCACTACTCGCACGTCCGCCGTACGGGGACCGCGCCCGAGTTTCTAATCACGCGCAAGCAAGCCGAGCACGCCAACGAAAGCTGACCGCCAGGCGATACGCTGGTGAGCGTGCCCGCCCGTGCAAGGACAGCTCTATGGGGTGCGGCGATTTCCGTCGCGCTGCTGTTCGTGACATGGTTCGCTGCCTTCCATATTGGGTTCCTCGAGCGAGCTGACCGCTCGATCCTGAGTGGCTTCGCCAGCCTGCAACGCCCGCGGCTGGACTCGATCGCCACGTTCGTGGACAGCCTCTGCAACCCGGCGTCGTTCGTGTTCCTGGCGGGCAGCGTGATCCTGGTCGCGATCTACCAGCGGCCCCGGCGGTCGGTGCCGGAGGCGAGTCGCGCTTGGAGCGGTGACGACGTCTCGGTGCCCGGGGCGCTGGCGCCGGCCGGCGTGATCGTCGTTCTCGGGCTGCTGCTTGATGGCGGCGATCACAGCCGCCCGCCCGCACGCAGGGATCGGCTACCTGGGAACGCATCCCGCGTTCACGGCTGGGGCGGCGGCAATCGCCGCGCTGGGTCTGGCGATCGGCCCCGGGATGACGATCGCGCTGAGGCGATGAGCGTTTAGGTCACGAGCAGCTGCGTGTCTGTCAATCAGAATGTCCGATAGGTAGAGGTGTTGGGACCGAACGCCAAGGCCGAATCCGCTCCCGCCTACAGCGCGGCAGAGGCACGCGTGGAGAGATCGCGGTGAGTGAGCCGCCCGGGCGATCGCGTCCCCGCGGCGCGACCCTGGCACCACAGGACGACGGCGTCCCGGAGCCGGAGCCGTCAGGGGCGAAACGGAGCTTCAACGAGGCCGCGCACAAGCTCGGCTACTGGCCTGTCAAGACCGAGCCGCGGCCTGAGCACGAGGGACCGTCGGCCGCGCTGCAGGCCGCCGACGACGATTCGCGAGATGTGATCGCCCACGCGAGCCGCCTCGTGCTCGCGCTGGGCGCGCTGGGGGTCGTGTTCGGCGACATTGGAACCAGCCCGCTGTACACCGAGCAGTTCATCTTCACCGCCCACCGTAACGCGGCCCACCCCGACCTTGCCGGGGTGTATGGGATCGCGTCGCTGATCTTCTGGACACTGATGGTCGAGGTGTCGATCAAGTACGCGGGCTTCATCATGCGCGCCCACAACCGCGGCGATGGCGGCATCATGGCGTTGACCGCGCTCGTGCAGCGTCGCCGCCTGCCCCACATGGCGGTGCTCGTGGTGCTCGGGATCTTCGGCGCCGGGCTGTTCTTCGGCGACGGGATGATCACGCCGGCGATCTCGGTCACGTCCGCAGTCGGTGGTCTTAGCGTCGTCAGCCCGAGCCTCTCGCACCTTGTGGTACCACTGTCGCTCGCGATCCTGATCGGCCTGTTTGCCGTGCAGCGGTTTGGGACGGGCGCCGTCGGCTGGCTGTTCGGCCCCGTGATCCTGCTGTTCTTCACGGTGATCGCGATCTTCGGGCTGCACCAGGTCGTGCTGCATCCGGGCGTCCTGCAGGGGCTCTCGCCGACCTGGGGCGCGCGCTTCATGATCGACCACGGCGTCTATGCGTGGCTGACGCTCGGCGGCGTCGTGCTCTGCTGCACCGGCGCCGAGGCGCTGTATGCCGATCGGGGGCACTTCGGCTCGGGTCCGATACGGATGACCTGGTTCGGGATCGTGTTCCCCGCAGTGATGCTCTCCTACCTGGGTCAGGGGGGATGGATCAAGGCCCACCCCGCCGCGGTCCTCAAGCCGAACTTCAACCCGTTCTTCCAGATCATGCCGAGCAGCCTCCTGGTGCCGATGGTCGTGCTCGCCACAATGGCGACGATCATCGCCTCCCAGGCGGCGCTGACCGGCTCGTTCAGCGTCGCCAAGCAGGCGGTCCAACTCGGCTTCCTGCCACGGCTGAGGATCATCCACACCTCGAACCTCGAGGGTCAGATCTACGTGCCGCTGATCAACTGGTTCCTTTGCGTCGGCGTCGCGACACTGGTGCTCGTGTTCAAGAGCTCCAACCGCCTGGGTGACATCTACGGGGTCGCCGTCACGGGGACGTTCATCCTCAACACGATCCTGTTCATCGCAGTCTCCCGCGCCCTGTGGCGGACCCCGAAGTGGCAGCTGGCGTGTCTCGGCACGCTGTTCTTGACCGTTGAGGTCGCGTTCTTCACCTCCAACCTGGCGAAGATCGCCGACGGGGCATACCTGTCGCTGGCGGTCGGGCTGGTGATCGCGACCGTGATGATCACCTGGCGCCGCGGGCGCGAGATCGTAACCCGCAACCGCACCGAGAAGGAGGGGCCGCTGCGCGACTTCCTCGACGAGCTGCCGGGCGTCAAGCCGCCGATCATGCGTGTGCCCGGTACCGCGATCTTCCTCAACCCGGGCGACAAGACGACCCCGCTGGCACTGCGCGCCGTCGTCCGACACAACCACGCGCTGCACGAGAAGGTCGTGATCGTGTCGGTCGGCACGATCAGCATTCCGCGGATCGACGGCTCGGACCAGTTCGAGGTCAAGCTGATGGGCCACGGGCTCTACAAGGTCGTGCACGTGACGATGCGCTGCGGCTATCGCAACCGCCAGAACGTCCCCGAGGCGCTCGCGGAGGCGCGCAAGAAGGGGCTGCTGGAGCGCAACCTCGACCTCGAACACGCTTCCTACTTCTTGTCGCACATCACGATCAGGCCCAACGACGAGCCGGGCATGCGGCGCTGGCGCAAGAAGCTGTTCGTGATGATGGCCCGCAACTCGGCCAGCCCGATCGAGGCGTTCCACCTGCCGAGCGAGCGGACCGTGATCCTCGGCTCCCAGGTCCCGGTCTGATCTAGCGCGCTTCGGGATTGACCTCCCTTTTCCCTCGCATAACGAGGGTTTTGGGAGGTGTGTCCGATGATCAGCGGAAGCGGCCGGGTTCCCAGAGCGGCTCGTCGCCCTGGTTGGCGCCGCGGCTGAGGATGAACAGGAGGTCCGATAGCCGGTTGAGATAGCGGACGACCTCCGGACTCGCCAGCTCGCCGCATGCGATCGCGCGCCGCTCCGCGCGTCGGCACACCGTCCGGCACACGTGAAGCTGGGCAGCGACGGGGGTGCCGCCGGGCAGCACAAACGACTTCAGCGGCGCGAGCGTCGCGTTGACCTCGTCGCAGCGCTCCTCGAGCCACTTGGTCTGCTCGGGCTCCAAGCGCAGCCGCTCGCGGCCGGGGTCCGGCGGCGCCGCGATATCGGCGCCGACGTCGAACAGGTCGTTCTGGACGCGGCGCAGCCACTCCGCGTAGCGGTCGTCGAGCTCGCCGATCGTCAGTGCCACGCCCAGCTGGGCGTTGAGCTCGTCGACGGTTCCGTACGCCTCGATCCGGGGATCGGTCTTCGGCACCCGGCTCATGTCGCCGAGGTGCGTCTCGCCACCATCGCCGAGCCGCGTGTAGATGCGCGTGAGGTTGACGGTCACCCGGCGTCTCAGTCTACGAGCCCGGGCGGTACGATCCCCACCGTTCAAGGTCGGTGGTGATGGGAAGCCGGTTTGAATCCGGCGCGGTCCCGCCACTGTGATCGGGGATGTCAATCGCATTCAGTGCCACTGGCCGGTGCCCCGCCGGCCGGGAAGGCGCGGTTGATAGGCCCGTAAGCCAGGAGACCAGCCTCCGACCGTCAAGCCAACAAGCCCTCGTGGAAAGGGGTGGCCCTCATGAATCGCAAGACCGTTGTCGCTCTCTTGGGAGCGCTCGTCATCGCGCTGATGGCGGCGGGAACCGCGCTGGCCGGGAGCACAGGCCCGGCGGTGACCGTGCAGATCAAGACGATGTCCAAGACGCTGAAGACCGTGGTCGTCCGGGGCCAGACGGGCTGGATCACCAAGGGTGGGACGCCGCGCGGCAAGTGCTCGGCAGGCAAGGCAGCGGGCGCGCTGGGCGAGGCGACTCACGGCCGCTGGACCGGTACGTACTCAGCGAGCGTCGGTGGCATCTTCATTACCTCGATCCTCGGCGTGAAGCCGACTGGCTCGGATTACTGGTCCATCTACGTCAACGGACGCTCGGCGAGCAAGGGCATCTGCGACATCGCGCTGCACAAAGGGGAGCGGCTGCTGTTCAAGATCGTCAAGGGATGACCCGCTGGGCTGCAATCACGGCGACGGCGATCGCGCTCGCGGTCGCTGCCGCCGGTTGCGGCCTCGGCCCCGGCCCCGGCACCGGCGACGTGACGCTGACCGTGACCGAGGACTTCGGCACCCACCAGCTGGCGGCGATCAGCGCTGCGCACGTGCCCGGCTCCGAGACCGTGATGCGGATGCTCGAGCGCCACTTCAACGTCTCAACCCGTTACGGTGGCGGGTTCGTCGAGTCGATCAACGGCCACAGCGGCAGTGGGTCGCAGCACGACTGGTTCTATTACGTCAACGGCGTCGAGGCGCCGCAGGGGGCGGCGACCACCGCCGTGCACCGTAACGACCGGATCTGGTTTGACCTCCACGACTGGAGCGCGACCGATTCGGTCCCCGCCGTTGTCGGCTCGTTTCCCGAGCCTTTCTCAAACGGCTTCGGCGGCAAGCGCTACCCGGTGACGATCGAGTGTGCCTCGAACGTCAACACCGCCTGCAAGCGCGTGACGGCCTCGCTGTCGGCGGCCGGCGTACCGGTGGCGGACCAGCTGCTGGGAACCGGCTCTGGGCCCGACACGCTGGGGGTCGTGGTCGGCACCTGGAGTGAGCTCGCGCCGGAGGTGGCCGCCGAGTTGATCGCGTACGGGCCCGGAGCGAGCGGGGTGTACGCGAAGTTCTCCGGTCCCGGTGGCGGCTCACTCGAGTTGCTGAACCCGACCGGCAAGGTCGCCCGGACGCTCGGCGCCGGCGCCGGCCTGATCGCCGCGACCGCCGACAGCTCCTCGGCCCCGACCTGGCTGATCACCGGGACCGACGTCGCGGGAGTCACAGCAGCGTCGAATGCCTTGAACGCGCGCTCGCTGCACGATCGGTTCGCGCTTGCGGTCCAGGGGAGCACGCAGTTCCCGGTACCGCTCGACGGAGGCCAATGAGCTATCGCCGGCGCGCGAGCCCGCTGCACGCGGCCGGTGCCGGCGCCGGTTGCGCGTACTGCCTGGCGCTGGCGCTCGCGGCACTGACGGTGTCCAACCCGGTGGTGCTCGGCACGCTAGCGCTGGTCGTGCTCGCCGCTGGCCGGGCGGCCCACGTCGGTCGTGAGGTCGGCCGCGCGGCGCTGTTCGCGCTGCCGCTCGCAATCGGGATCGCGGTGATCAACGCGCTCGTGTCCCGCAATGGGCTGACCGTAATCGTCAGGCTCGGCCAACTGCCAATCCTCGGCGACACCGACGTGACGCTCGAGGCGACGGTCTACGGCGCAATTCTTGGCCTGCGCGCGATGACCGTGATCATGTGCGGCGCGCTCTACACGGCCGCGGTCGACCCGGATCAGGTACTGGCTCTGTTCCGCCGCCTGTCATTTCGCTCGGCGCTGACCGCGACGCTGGCGACGCGCATGGTTCCGGTCCTGATACGCGACTCGCACCGGTTTGCGGACGCGCAGCGCTGCCGTCCTGGGCGACCCCCGACGCGCATGACGCTGCTGCGCGCCGCCTCAAGCGGTGTGCTGGACCGCGCGCTCGACATCGCGGCCGCGCTCGAGGTGCGCGGCTTCGGCTCCGCGCGCCGGCCACCGGCACGACGGCGTGCCTACTCGCGCCACGACCTCCAGTTCGGCGCGGTGGCCGTGGCGGTGGTCGCGCTCGCGCTCGCGATCCGAATCAGTGG
>JBKQJQ010000232.1:0-4611 GCA_052147875.1 Solirubrobacteraceae bacterium
AACCTCGTCTCCCCCTTTTATTCCTAAATGCCGATTGCTTTTAAAGAATGGGCCGTGACTGTGCGGGCGCTCGCCGAGGGCGAGCAGCTTGTAACGCTCCGCAAGGGCGGCATCCGTGAACCCGAGAAACACTTCAAGCTCGACTACGAGCGCTTCTTTCTGTACCCCACGTTCGACCATCAGCGGGCCGACCTCGTGCGCGAGTCTCACAAGCCTGAGCTGTCACGCGCGCTCGAGGAGGGCGTCTGGACAGACGGCGAGCCACACCCGCAGGCCCTGCATCGGGGCCAGGAACTCGCGCAGCCCGACCGGGTCAGGATCCGCGCCTGGGCAGAGGTCGCCGCGCACTTCACGGTGACCGACCGGCGCGCTGTCGACGCGCTGTCGCCGTTCTACGTCTGGACAACCGACTACGCCGAGAAGCGGCTCGCCTGGAAGCGCCGCCATCCCCTGCACGTGATCCTGCTGCGTACCTACCGGATCCCGAGACCGGTGACGGTCAAGGTCCGTGACGAGTACGGTGGCTGCCGGTCGTGGCTTGAGCTGACGCGCGACCTCCCGTTCGAGGGCACCCCGGTGCTGTCCGACGAAGAGTTCGAGCGCGCGTCGGAGGAGATCGCAGCGATCGCCTCCGACCGTCAGCCGGTGCTTGTCTAGTACGACGGTTCAATAGCGCCGGGCGATGGCGTGGGTGCAATCTGGCGTGGGCGGCTTTCGCGCCCGCCACGACGAGCAGGACACGCGCGACGCCCGACGGGTGCTGCAGTCGCTGTCGGTGACGGCGGCGCGCATGCAGGGCCTGTTCCGTCGTCCGGTCGATGAGATCACCGTCGTCCTGCATCGCAGCGTGGGGTCGCTGGTGATGACCAACCCGGCGATGCCGCTGGCGTGGGCAATCACCGCGCCCGCAGCCCGCCGCTACGTCGCCGGCTGGGCGGGCGCGACCGAGATCCACATGCTCGCTCCGGCCGCCCTGCGGTCGCGAGCCTCGAACGTCACCGGATCTCGCGAGATGCTGGCGCTGAGCGGCGCGGCGCTGTACGCGCGCCGCGTGATCCTCGAGAACAACCGCGATCTGCGCGGCGTCTTCGCGCCGCTGCGGCTGCGACGCGAGCTGCGCTGGTGGTGGCTGCTGGAGGGCTCGGCGCGCTGGTTCGCGGGCCAGACCGAGTACTCGCGACCGGCGGTCGCGCGCCGGCTCCACGAGAGCTCCCGGCCCAAGTTCCCACCTGGTCTGCGCGATGCGACGCTGCTCGGCGGCACGGTCGTCGACCTGCTGGCGCGCGAGCAGGGGGAGGAGGCAGCGGCGGAGTTCGCGTCGCGGCTTCATCCGAAGGGGCCACGGGCAGCGCTGTCCGACGTGTTCGACGGCCGGCCGCTGAGCCAGACCGAGGCCGCCTGGCGATCGCACCTGACCCGGATCGCGGGAGCCGCCTAGAGTGCCCCGACATTAGTGCGCGAGCAGTGACGCCAGCCAGACGAGCAGCGCGCCTGCGACCAGCGCGACGATCAGCCAGCTCAGCAGCTTGACGGGAGCGACCACGGCGCCGGCCGGCTGATCATCGATCAGGTCGGCCTGCAACAGCACCTCGCGGGCGGTGTCGAGCCCGGTGATCGGGACCAGGATGTCGCGCGGACCGGCGGCCAGGAAGTCGGGCACGTCGAAGCCGGCGCTCCGCCTGAGCATGCTCGGGACGCCCTCCTCCAGGAGCAGGCCCTGGATGAACTCGGCCTCGGCGAGGTTGCGCGCACCGGCAACGCGAACCAGCTCGCCCTCGCTGAGCTGCGGCTTGACCTTACGCGCGCGGCGGTGGCGCTCCGAGACCTCGGGCGCCGCTGCATCGGAGACCAGCGGCAGCGAGCAGCGAGGGCAGAAGCGCTCCTGGGCGCCGAAGCGCTCGCCGCATGACGGGCAGACCAGCCCACCCTGTTGCGTGCGCATCAGCTGTCCACGGTCAGCTCCGCGTCGGCGACCTTGCCGTCGCGGATCTCGTACGCCTTGACCTCGGGCTGATCACTGGCCACCCCGACGATTATGTACAGGGCATCGGGATAGAAGGCGAGGTTGATGTCAGTCTGCGATGGGAAGGGAGGGGTCCGCGTGTGGGAGTGGTAGATCGCGCCGAGGTCGAGGCCCTCGTCGTCGATCTCCATCTGGATCCGGTACTGCTCGGCGCCGTCGATCTCGTACCGCAGCGGGCTCGCTGCGGCGTTCTCGGCGCGGAACACCCGGACCGCGTCGCCGTCGCGCGAGGCGATCATCCCGCAGCACTCGTTCGGCGCTTCGGCGACTGCGTGCGAGATCAGCTCGTCGTACAGATCGCGGGCAATCCGCATCGCGCGCGAGGCTAGCAGTGGGGTTTCACTGGACGCCCTGGACGAGTCCGTACGGGACCGCCTTCTGAGCGTCGCCCGGATACATAAGCTCGCCGATGATCGCCTCGTGTTGGGCGTCGTTGGCCATGATCTGCGTCAACAGCGTGATCAGCTGCGGCTCGTCGAGCTTGATCAGCGCCACGAAGTACGCCCCGACGACGACCCGTTCGACGGCGAGCAGCAGCTGCAGTGCGTCGTGTGCGCCGCGCAGCTGCCCGAGGCGACCCTTGACCTTGCGGTGTGCGAGATCCTTGTCCGCCGCGGCGGCGCTGGCCGGCGGCGTCGGCGGCACCCCCCCCACTGCGGTCAGCTGCCTGGCCAGCGCCCGGATGTGGGCCTCCTCGTGCGCGCGCAGCGGTTCGAGTACACGCCGCTCATGCGGATCGAGCAACTGCGAGCCGAGCACGTACTGGTAGGTGAACAGCATCAGCAGCTCGACCCTCAGCAGGCGCTCGATCCGCTTCTCGGTGAACTGCCCCTGCGCGGTCGTCAGCTTTCGGGCGCGGGCGGCCTGCGCCGATGAGGCATCGACCAGTGTCGCCGCGGCGACCGCACCCGCCATCGCGGCCGCGCCCGCCCCGGCGACCAGCAGCTCGCGCCGCGTCGTGGCGCCGCTGAGGCGCTCACTCATTGCCGGTCACGAACGGCGATGGCGCCGCCGGGAGCCCGAGGCCCGCGCGGATGATTGCGATGTGCTGGGCGTCGTTGGCGAGAATCGAGGAGGCCGCCGCGCGCACCGCCCCTGGGCTCAGCTTCGGGATCGCGTCCAGGTAGGCATCGATCTGGGCGGCCTCGAGCCGCCGCAGCAGCTGGAGCACGTCGGTATCGCTTGACGGCTTGCCGAGGTTGTAGCTGGACGCCCGCGGCGGCCCCTTGCCCCCGCCGGCGGCCTTGATCAACGACAGCAGCTCGCCGGCGTGCTCGAGCTCCTCGTCGAGGAACTGCTTGGCGGTCTTGGCGTCGGGACGGGTGAGCAGCGGGATCCCGGCCGTGTACGCCGCGACGGTCCACCGCTCGAGTCCCAGCAGTCGTTCGAGGATCGCAACATCGGACTGCTGAACCGGTTGCTGCGCCTTCTTGACGGCCTTGGAACCGGTCGGCGCCTTGCGCCCGCATCCGGCCAGCGCCAGCGCGCCGGCGCCGACAAGCGTCGCTCCGGCGCCGTTCAGCAGCGCGCGCCGAGAAGAACCCGGCGGCGCCCCGTGGCAGGGCCCGTCGTCTTCGTTCACCACCAGACGGTTGAGTCTAGGTTCTCGATCTCTTCGATCGGACGGGTATAGATCCCCGACGACAGGTACTTCCAGCCGTCGTCACAGACGATGAACACCACGTTGCCGTCGTCGAGCTCATTCGCGATCCGGACAGCGACGCGGGCGATCGCGCCGGATGAAACACCCGCAAACAGCCGTTCCTCGTCGAGCAGCCTGCGGGTGAAGGCGATCGCGTCGTGGTTGGTGACGAAGATCTTGCGGTCCAGCAGGCTCAGATCGATGATCGGCGGGATGAAGCCGTCCTCGAGCGAGCGCAGACCCTGCACCGGCTCGCCCTGCATCGGCTCGGCGGCGACGACCTTGACCTCATCACCGAGCTCCTCCTTGAGCCGGCGGCCGTTGCCCATCAGCGTGCCGCCGGTGCCGAGCCCAGCGACGAAGGCGGCGATCTCGTCGAGCTCCTCGAGGATCTCAAGCGCGGTGCCGTTGTAGTGGGCGTCCGGATTGGCCTGATTGCCGTACTGGTAGGGCATGTAGTACGAAGCGTCGTGCTCAGCCATGTCGAGCGCCATCTCAACCGCTCCGTTTGAGCCCTTCGAACCCTCCGAGTAGACGATCTCGGCCCCATACATGCGCAGCAATTGGGTGCGCTCCGGAGTCACGTTCTCGGGCATCACGACCTTCAGCGGGTAGCCCTTGAGGCCACAGATCATCGCCAGCGAGATGCCGGTGTTGCCCGACGTCGGCTCGAGGATCGTCGCGCGCGGCGAGATCAAACCCTTCTCCTCGGCGTCATCGATCATCGAGCGCGCGACGCGGTCCTTGACCGAGCCGGTCGGGTTGCGCGACTCGAGCTTGGCCCAGATCCGGACCCCCGGCTTGGGACTCAGACGCTTAAGCTCGATCAGCGGCGTGTGGCCGATCGACTGGACGATGTCGCCATAGCGTCCCCCGCAGGGCTTGTTCTGCAAGCTCTCGGCGGCCATTGCTTTACGAAGTGTAGCGAGGTGCGAACGCCGGGTTT
>JBKQJQ010000233.1:0-7967 GCA_052147875.1 Solirubrobacteraceae bacterium
CTCGAGCTCGCGCAGCACGGGGCCCGGGTCGACGCCGTAGCGCCCGTGCAGCTCGGCGCTCGTGAACGGCCCGTGGGTGCGTGCATAGCGGGCCGCCAGCTGCGTCAGCGCATCCTCGACCGGCGCCACGAACGCCTCCGGCAGGCCCCCGGGGGGCGCCGCCCCGAGCGCGTCGCGGTACAGCCCCGCCTCGTCGGCGGCGACATAGCGCTCGCGGCCGCCCAGGCGCAGGCGGGTCGCGCGCCGCTCTCCCACCAGCTGGCCGAGCAGTGCGGCCGCGTCGACGCCCTCGAACACGCGCTCGGCGGCCTCGTGCTCGTCGAGGTCCCCGACCCGCCTCAGCACGTCGTGGAGCTCGTCGCTGCCGGTCGCCCGGGTCATCTCCGAGCGGTGCTGGAGGTCGTCCTCGACGCGCTGCAGGGCGCCCGGGTCGATCAGTTCGCGCAGCTCCTCCTGGCCGAGCAGCTCCCGCAGCAGGTCGCGGTCCAGCGACAGCACGGCGGCCCTGCGCTCGGCGGTGGGTGTGTCGCCCTCGTACATGTAGGTGGCGACGTAGTCGAACAGCAGCGCCGACGCGAACGGCGACGCGGTCGCGGTCTCGACCTCGACGAGCGCCAGCTCGCGCCGGTGCAGCTGCGTCAGCAGCGCCACCAGCCCGGGCACGTCGAGCACGTCGCGCAGGCACTCGCGGTAGGTCTCGAGGATGATCGGAAACTCCCCATACCGCTTGGCGACCTCGAGCAGCGACTGCGACTTGAGCCGCTGCTGCCACAGCGGCGTCCGCTTGCCGGGCCGCGCACGCGGGATCAGCAGCGCCCGGGCGGCGTTCTCCCGGAAGCGCGCGCCGAACAGCGCGCTCGAGCCGAGCTCGGCGACGACCAGATCCTCGATCTCGTCGGGCTCCAGCATCACGAGCTCGGCGCCCGGTGGCTGCTCGGCATCGGGGAGGTGGACGATGATCCCGTCGTCGGAGTAGATCGCATCGGATTCGAGCCCGAACTCGTCCCGGATTCGGGCGCTGAGCGCGAGCGACCAGGCGGCGTGCACGCGACCGCCGTATGGGCTCAACACGCACAGCCGCCAGTCGCCGATCTCGTCGCGGAAGCGCTCGACGACGATTGTGCGGTCGGAGGGGACGACGCGGGTCGCCTGTTGTTGCTCGGTGAGGAACTCGACGAGGTTCTTGGCGGCCCGGCGGTCGAGGTCGTAGTCGCGTTCGAGCTCGTCGGCGGGCTGGTCGACCGCCCAACGGGCGAAAGCGCCGATCGCCTCGCCGAGCTCGCGCGGGCGGCCGATCCCATCCCCCTTCCAGAACGGGACCGCACCCGGGAGCCCGGGGGCGGGCGTGACGATCACGCGATCGCGACCGATCTCCTCGATCCGCCAGGTCGTCGCCCCGAGCAGGAACGTCTGCCCTGGCCGCGCCTCGTAGACCATCTCCTCGTCGAGCTCGCCGACCCGCCGCCCGTCGGGAAGCGTGACCGCGTAGAGGCCGCGGTCGGGGATCGTGCCCGCGTTGGTGACCGCGAGCTGGCGCGCGCCGGGCCGGGCGCGAATCGTGCCGGCGACGCGGTCCCAGACGATCCGCGGCCGCAGCTCCGAGAACTCACTCGACGGGTAGCGGCCGTCGAGCATGTCAAGCACGTTCTCGAGCTGGGCGCGGCTCAGCTCGGCATACGAGTACGTTCGGGTGACGAGCGCGAACAGGTCGTCGACGGCGACCGGGTCCTCGGAGGCGGCGGCGACCGCCACGATCTGCTGTGCGAGCACGTCGAGCGCGTTGCGCGGCACGACGGTCGTCTCGATCGCCCCCTCGCGCATCCGCCGTGCGACGACCGCGCACTCGAGCAGATCGCCGCGGAACTTCGGGAAGATCCGCCCGCGGCTGACGTCGCCGACCGAGTGGCCGGCGCGCCCGATCCGCTGCAGCCCTCGCGCGACCGATTTCGGCGACTCGACCTGGATCACGAGGTCGACGGCGCCCATGTCGATTCCGAGCTCGAGGCTCGAGGTGGCAACCAGACACGGCAGCTCGCCGGCCTTCAGCAGCTCCTCGACCACCGTCCGCTCCTCACGCGCGAGCGAGCCGTGGTGACTGCGCGCGATCTCGCGCTCCGCCAGGTCATTGAGTCGCAGCGCGATTCGTTCGGCCGCGCGACGGTTATTGACAAACAAGATCGTTGATTTGTGAGCGTTGATCAAATCCAGGAGCTCCGGATAGATCGCCGGCCAGATCGAGCGGCGGGTCGCCTCGCTGCCGCCGACCAGTGGATCAAAGCCGGATGACGCGGGCCCCGCCCGATCAGGCGAGGCTGGATGTCGAGCGGGCGGTTGGCTCGCGGGCGCGGGAGTGTCGTCCGGTTCGACCATCGACTCGACCGGGACGTGGATCTCGAGGTCGAGCTCCTTGAGGACGCCGGTGTCGACCAGGCGGCAGCTGCGCTGCGGGCCGACCATGAAGCGCCCGACTTCCTCGAGCGGGTTCTGGGTCGCCGACAGGCCGATCCGCTGGACATCATTGCCCGCCGCCTCGGTCAGCCGCTCGAGCGTCAGCGCGAGGTGGGAACCGCGCTTGGTCGAGGCAACGGCATGGATCTCGTCGATGATGCACCAGCGGACGCCCTCGAAGATCTGCTGCGCGCGCCCGGTCAGCATCAGGTACAGCGATTCGGGCGTCGTGATCAGGATGTCGGGCGGCTCACGCAGCATCCGCTGGCGCTCGACCTGAGGCGTGTCGCCGGTCCGTACGGCGACCGTCAGCTCCGCGCCGATCCCGCGCAGTGGCGTGCGGAGGTTGCGGTCGATGTCATACGAGAGCGCCTTCAGCGGCGAGACGTAGACGAGGCTCGTGCGGCGCTGCTTCGGATCAGACGGCCGAGGCTCGAGCGACAGCCGGTCGATCGCGTACAGGAACGCCGCCAGCGTCTTGCCGGAGCCGGTCGGAGCCGAGATCAGCACGTGTTCGCCGGAGGCGATCGCTGGCCATGCCTGCTCCTGAGCCGCGGTCGGCCCGGCGAACGCGCTGCTGAACCATTCGCTCGTCCGCGGGCTGAAGGCTTGCAGCGGCATCGTCTCTCCGAGGCTACTCCGGGTCCATGAACGCGACCCGTGGCGTCAGCCCGGCGCTCCCGTCGAGCGTGGCGATCCGGCGCCCTTCCTGGACCGCGCGACGGAGCTGATGGAGGTGTGGGGCGAACAGTGAGTGCAGCCGCTCGAGATCCTCGACGACCACGACCAGCCCCCAGAACCGTGCCGCGTCGTCGAGGTCCGGCACCTCAATGATCTCCATGATCGCGGGGCCGAGCCGCCGGAAGCCCTGGCGATGACGGTCGCTGTCCGTCTCGCGAATCAGCCGCAGGGGCATGCCGCTCACCGCGAGCGCCTCGGACGTCCGCTCGAAGTCTCCGGTCACGATCACGACGTGATCAATCCCGATCGCGCCGTTGTCGTGCTGTGCTGCCGCGGCCGATGGCTGCGAGCTCACCGTCGTCGGCAAGCCGTCGATGTCGGAGGTCGATTCGATGTCCGTCAGGGTCCAGCCGGTGATGCCCTCGCCCGATGCACCGAGCCGCACCACGATCCCACCGAGCGCAACCGTGCCGTCCGCACCGACCGTGAACCCGAGCGCGCGCCAGCGCTCCGGCGGATCGCCAATCTCGAGACCCGCAAGCTGGGCGCCGGGCATTAGCTGACGAGCACGACGAGCTTGCCGCGCACGTGCCCGGCCTCGCTGACCCGGTGGGCCTCGGCGATCTCGTCGAGTCCGAACGTCTGCTGGACCGACAGCGAGAACCGCCCGGATTCGATCAGCTCGCCGACGTCGCGCAGAGCGTGGACCGCACGCTGGGTGCCGGGCCCGCCGGTCATCGGCACGCCGGTGGCCTGGGAACCGGGGTAGTCGGCGATCGTGATCACGTGCTCCGGGCCGCCGGCGAGCGCGACGAGATCGGGCAGCGAGCCTCCGCCCGCCACGTCGAACGCTGCGTCGACTCCATCCGGGGCCAGCTCGTGGACCCGCTCGACAAGGCCCGGGCCGTATGTGGTGGGTTCGGCGCCAAGCGAGCGCAGGTAGTCGTGGTTGCGTTCGCTGGCGGTCGCGATCACTCGGGCGCCGCGCGCGACCGCGAACTGGACCGCCGCGCTGCCGACCCCGCCGGCGGCGCCGTCGATCAGAACGGTGGTGCCGTCGCCAACCCTGAGCAGGTCCAGGCCGCGCACCGCCGTCTCGATCGCGACCGGCAGCGCCGCGGCGTGCGCGAAGTCGAGCGACGGCGGGATCGGCGCGTAGTCGGACATCAGCACCAGCTCGGCGGCGCCACCGGCAGCGAACCCGAACACCCTGTCGCCGACCGCAACGTCATCGACGCCCTCGCCGAGCTCGTCCACGACCCCGGCCGCCTCGCGCCCGGTCCGCTGCGGCAGCTCGCCCGCCATCGGGCCGCCGCGCCGCATCTTCCAGTCGATCGGGTTGATTCCGGCCGCGTGAACCCTGACGCGTATCTGACCGGCGTCAGGGCGCGGATCGTCGACCTCGACCACCTCCAGTACCTCCGGACCTCCAAACTCACTGAACTGGACTGCTCGCATTGCCGACCTCCCGCGGGTGGATATCTAGGCCGCTACACGTCCCTTATATCCCACGCGCAACCTCGGCCGCCCGCGCGAAGATCGCGTCGAGCATCGGCTCAGTCAGCTTGCCGGTGAACGTGTTCTGCTGGCTGACGTGGTAGCAGCCGAGCAGCGTGTAGCCGCCGACGTTCGCCTCGGCGCCGTGCCCGAACCGTGGCCGCGGGCGCACCGGTCCGAGTGCTCGCACGGCCGCATCCCATGCGAACGCGCCGAGGCACACGATCACACGCGCATCGGCCAGCAGCTCGAGCTCGCGCGCGAAGTACGGCAGGCAGGTGTCGCGCTCGACCGGAGTCGGCTTGTTGGCCGGCGGCGCGCAGCGGACGGCGGCTGCGATCCAGCAGCCGGTCAGCCGTAGGCCATCGTCGATCGCCACCGACTCGGGCTGGTTCGCGTAGCCCGCCCGCCACAGCGCTGCGAACAGCCAGTCGCCCGAGCGGTCACCGGTGAATACCCGCCCGGTCCGGTTGCCGCCGTGCGCCGCCGGCGCGAGCCCCAGCACGACGACGTTCGCGGCCGGGTCTCCGAAGCCGGGCACGGGCCTGCCCCAGTAGTCCTGATCGGCGAACGACGCCCGCTTGACGCGAGCGACCTCCTCGCGCCACGCGACCAGCCGCGGGCAGCGGCGGCAGGAGACGATCTCGCGCTCGAGCGCGGCGAGCTGCGACGGCGTCACCTGGCGGGCAGCAGCCCGAAGATCAACCTGTCGATCACGGGCGCCAGCTCGAGCACGTTCGGGGGTTCGCCGAGACGGACCTGGCGTGAGACCAGCTCTACCGCCGCGCCGATCACCGCAAACGCATCGTCGGGGGACGCGAAGCGGCCGATCAGGCCACGGCGAGCGGCGGCCGCGTTCTCGGCATCGAGCAGGTCCGCGAACGTCTGCAGGATGCGGTCGCGTTGCTGCGCCGCCTGCGGTCCGGCGCCGATGATCTCGACCAGCAGCGTCTGGGCGAACTCGGGGTGGTCAGCGAGCGCTGTCAAAAACGCGCGGGTGCCGGCCTTGATCCGCTCGCGAGCGTCGCTGGGGGCGCTGCTCGCGGCCGCCACCATCGACTCCTGGAGCACCCGCGCGGCGAGGTCGAACAGCGCCATCATGCACTCCTCCTTGTTGGCGAAGTGCTCGTAGAAGGTGGCCTTCGACATCCCGGCTCGGCGGCTGATCGACTCAGAGCTCGTGCCGGCGTAGCCACTGCGCGCGAATTCCAGCGCCGCGGCCCGCAGCAGCCGGTCGCGCTGAATCGGCAGCCGGACCTCCGGCGGCGGCGCGTGTCGGCCCCTGGCGGCTGACATCTCAGTCCTTGAGAGCGCGTCCATAGTGACGCTCGTAGTACTCGCGGTAGGCGCCCGAGCGGATCGGCTCCCACCACCACCGATTGTCGCGGTACCAACGGACGGTCTGCTCCAGCCCGGCCTCGAACCGGGTCCGCGCCCGCCACCCGAGCGCCTGCAGCTTGTCCGACGACAGCGAGTAGCGGCGGTCGTGACCCGGGCGATCGGTTACGAACTCGATCTGCGACTCGTCGGCGCCGGTCAGCGCGATCACGCGCTTGACGACCTCCAGGTTCTCGCACTCGTCCGGACCGCCACAGTTGTAGACCTCGCCCGGGCGGCCGTGCTCGAGCACACGGCCGATGCCGCGACCGAAGTCCTCCACGAACAGCCAGTTGCGCACGTTGCGGCCGTCGCCGTACACCGGTAGGTGGTCGCCCGCGAGCGCGTTGAGGATCATCAGCGGGATCAGCTTCTCGGGGTACTGGCGCGGCCCGTAGTTGTTCGAGCCCCGGCAGACGAGCGTTTGGAGCCCGTAGGTGTGAAAGTAGCTTGAGACGAGCAGATCGGCGCCGGTCTTGGTCGCGCTGTAGGGGCTCGACGGCTGAAGCATCGACGCCTCGGTGAACGAGCCTGACTCGATCGATCCGTAGACCTCGTCGGTCGACACCTGGACGAAGCGCAGGCCGCGCTCGCGCGCCGCCTCGAGCAGCACGTGGGTCCCCTGGCCGTTGGTGACGCTGAACGCGAACGGCTCGGCGATCGAGCGATCGACGTGCGTCTCGGCCGCGAAGTTGACGATCGCCTCGGCGCCCGCGACCGCGTCGGCAACCGCCTCGGGATCCTCGATCGCGCCGTGGACGAAGCGGATCCTGTCCTGGACCTTCTGCAGGTTCTCGAGCCGACCCGCGTAGGTGAGCCTGTCGAGCACCGTCACGTCGTCGCCGTGCTCGCGGACGCGGATCTCGACAAACGTCGAGCCGATGAAGCCGGCGCCACCGCAGACCAGCAGCTTCACGCGGTCACCGTCGCGGTCTCGGACATGAACTCGCGCAGCCCCTCGACCCAGCTCGGGAGCGCGGGTGCGCCGCGCTCTGACGCGAGCGCGCTGTACTGCGGCCGTGGCGCGGGCAGCGGATACTCGGCGGTCGTGATCGGCCGAACCTCGCATGCGACGCCGGACATGGCGACGATCTCGCGCGCGAACTCAAACCACGAGCATTGACCGGCGCACGCGACGTGCAGCAGCCCGGGCGGTGGCGAGCCGGCGATCCGCACGAGTGCCTGAGCGAGGTGTCCGGCGTACGTCGGCGTCCCGATCTGGTCGTCGACGATCCCGATCTGGTCGCGCTCGGCCGCGAGCCGCAGGATCGTCTTCGGAAAGCAGCCGCCACCGGCGCCGAACAGCCACGACGAGCGGATGATCGTGTGGCTGTCAGGGGCCGCGCGCGCGACCGCGAGCTCCCCCTCGAGCTTCGAGGCGCCGTACGCGGAGAGCGGAGCGGCCTCGTCCGATTCGACGTACGGAGCCCGCTTGGTGCCGTTGAACACGTAGTCGCTCGAGATGTGGATCATCCATATGCCCGCGGCCGCCGCGGCGCGCGCGACGTTGCCAGCGCCTTCACCGTTGATCGCGATCGCGCCTGCGCGGTCGGACTCCGCCCCGTCGACGTTCGTCCACGCCGCGCAGTTCACCACCACGTCCGGGGCGACGCGTGCGAACACATCCTCAACAGCTGTCGGATCGGCGATGTCGAGCTCGGCCCGCGGCAATGCGACGGGCTCGTGGCCGGCTCTGTCGCAAGCGGCGCGAACATCCTGCCCAAGCATCCCGGCCGCGCCGGTAATCAATATGCGCATGCGCGTCAAGGGTAAACGGCGCTCGTTTTCCAGCGCTCGATTGAGGACGTGTTTCGGATCCGTTGGCCAAAACGTGCTAGCGGCCGAAGCCAAGCACCACTGACGCGCGCGGCGACGCCGCTACCTTTTGCGAATGACCGACGTGCAGGCGCGGCCGATCGTCAGCGGTTACCGGATCCCGGACGGCAGCTGCGACGAGTTGCTGG
>JBKQJQ010000234.1:0-3072 GCA_052147875.1 Solirubrobacteraceae bacterium
TCGGGGGCGAGCATCTGCACACCCACGGGCAGTCCTTCGACCTCGTCGAGCGGGAGCGTGATCGCGGCCCAGCCCGCGGCATTGGCCACGGCGGTGGTGCCGGTGGACGCGAATTCAACGTCGAAAAAGGCGTCGGCGCTTCCCCGCGAGGCCGACAGCGCGCCGGGCGCTGGCGCCAGCACGTTGAGCGTCGGGCAGAGCAGCACGTCCGCGGACGCGAACGCGCGCGCGGCCAGCCGTGCCTGTCCGTGCAGGTCGTCGATCGCTGAGAGATGGTCGACCGCGGTCAGCTCGAGCCCCTCGTTCAGCATGTCCCACGTCACCGGGTCGAGCTCGTCGGGCTCGGGCCGGCGGCCGAGCTCCTCGAGCAGCCATTTGAACGTGGCCGCATTGTCGACGGCGTGAATGACCGCGATCGACCGGCGCATCACCTCGGGATCGAACAACAGCACGCCCGACTCGACATGGTGCCCGAGGCCCTCGAGCGTCCGGGCCGCGCGGTCGGCGATGGCCTGAACCCTGGGGTCGGGCTGGCCGGGGAAGGGTGGGCCTTCCAGACGCATCACTCGTAGCCGGCCGGGATCAGCCCCGACCTCCTGCACGAACGGCTGCACCGGCAGTGGGGCTGAATATGGATCCCCGGGAGCGCTGCCAGCGATCACGTCGAGCAGCAGCGCGGTGTCGCGCACCGTCCTGGTCAGCGCGTGGGTGACCGACAGCCCGTCGAGCGATTGGCCAGCGGACGGCGCGAACGAGCTGCGCCCGCGCCGCGGCTTGAGCCCGACCAGGCCGCAGCAGGATGACGGCATCCGGATCGAGCCCGTCCCGTCGCTGCCCGACGCGGCTCCGACGAGGCCCGCGGCGACCGCAGCGGCGGAGCCGCCGCTGGATCCGCCGGGTGAAAGCTCGCGCCTCCATGGGTTCAGGGTGCGGCCGAAGAGCGCCGGCTCGGTCGCGCAGTGGTTGCCGAATTCGGCCGTGTTCGTCCGCCCGCAGATGATCAGCCCAGCCGCCACATACCGATCGACCGTCCACGCTGTGTCAGAGGCGACATGCTCGCGCAGCGCACGCGAACCCATGTACTCCGGCACCCCTGCCTGAGGCTGTCCCAGGTCTTTGAGCAGGAACGGCACCCCGGCGAGCGGCCCCCCGAGACCGGGGTCGGCCGCCGCCGCGCGCGCGGCCTCGAACTCCTCGTGCACGAGCACGTTCAGCTCGCTAGCACCCTCCAGCCGGGCGATCGCGGCCTCCACAAGCTCAAGCGCCGACAACTCACCGCCGCGGACCAGCGCCGCCTGCTCGGTGACGTCCTTCAGCATCAGCTCAGCGGACAAGGACCGTCACTCTAACCCTCCCGGCCAGCAGCAAAGCGCCCGGCGACACCGCCTGAGCAACGTCTTGGAGGTCTCGCCGCCGGTCACGCGTGTGATTGACCCGGCTGTCACCGCTGCTCGGGTTCGGCAAGCGACTCGTCGGGCTGTGTGTGTCACAGCCGGGCCCGCTGTCGTGTCGTGGGTGTAGATGATCCCCTCTAGCGAAGGAGACAGGTGAAATGAGCGTCCTGATGGTGCAGTCCAAGATCAAGCCCGAAGGGGTCGCCGATGTTGAGGCTGCGGTGGAGCGGGTGATCGTGGCCCTCGATGCATCGCAGCCCGACGGAATCCGCTACGCGTCGTTACTGCAGACCGACGGTGAGACATTCGTTGCGTTTCTGCAGGTCGACGACGGAGTGGAAAACCCGCTTCCCGGTCTCCCGGAGTACCAAGAGCTCCTGGAGATCGTCGAAGGCGTGCGTGCTGAACCGCCCGTCGTTGAACACTGGAGGGTCGGCGGCTCATACCGGCTGTTCTGAGAGTCGCAGCTGAGTCGCTGTGCGCCAACGGCCACCAAGCCGAAGCGCACAGCGACATACCTTGACGGGATCTGCTGTGGAGGTGGCGCGGATTGTGGCGCCGAAATTAAGGCTCTGATCAACCTGTTGCGCGCTGACCGATCTCGAGTCCGATCGTCACCGGCATCAGCCACAGGCTCGCAAACGAGGAAGCTAGCCAGCGCCCGAGGAACTGGTCGTACATTCCTCTCACCACGAATATGTAGTCGACCGTTCCGAGCGCCCGTAAGGCGCCGGAACTAGCATCTCGTGGACTACTGCTGCTACATCTCGTGGCTCGCAAAGCGGACGACTCCCCTGGCCACGTCTCGATGATCGCGATCAGTGCGCCGACGTTGACGGCCGTCGGCATCGGCCGCGCCCGTCAGCGGCTGACGGTCGCTCGCACTCGGCGACATGCGGGACCGGCGGTCACGACGTCTGCGACGAGATTGGCGCAGGAGTGCTCCGAGGCCGAGCGGAAGCGTCAGGTACCAGGCTTGGCGCGTCGTTCAGCGCGCCGGCGCAGCGTCTCCCAGGCGCGATCGAGCTCCTCCGTGATCGCGTGGAGCCGCTCACGGTGCTCCTCCTTGCGGCCCTCCGCCGCTTCCTCCAGGAGCTCGTTCTCCTCGCCGACCAGCCCTTCGATGTGCGCATAGGCCTCGAGGCCGCGAGGAATCCGGGAGAGGTCCTTATCGTGCTCGCGCGCGAGCCCCTCGTCTGCACTGAAGCCCGTCACGGTTCCATTCTATGGCCAGGCCGCAGGGCGGGCTGAGTCACAACGCCCACCTCGGGTCGTAGCTCGCCAGCGCGGCCGATGACCTTCGAATTGGTCGTCCCCCGAGTGGCGAGACCGAGGCAAGCGATCGATCGGAGGACAGCCCCGCCGTCGCCCGCCGGTCGTCGGCTAACGGGCAATGGTGGGCCGGTCCGCTGGTGGAACCCGGGATGGGCACCATGGTCTCGCACCGCCTGCAGGCTCCTGCTCCCTCGACAAGGAAATGGAAAACTGCGCCAGGTCATGGGCGTTATCAGCTAGTCGCGCCGCCCAAGCTGACGATCAACGCCGACCCGCAGAACGCACGCGGCGCTCCGATGCTGAGCAGTTCAGGCACAGTACGCCGTCAGGCATCGCCCGCAGCCGACCGGGGGAGATCGGCGCACCGCAGGCATCGCAAACCCCGTACGTCCCTTCGTCCAGC
>JBKQJQ010000235.1:0-4383 GCA_052147875.1 Solirubrobacteraceae bacterium
TTCCGGAGCTGGGACGGATCGAGGCGCGCACGCAGCCGGTTGTGCTGCTGACTTCCAACAACACCCGTGAGCTGACCGAGGCGCTCAAGCGGCGCTGCCTGTACCTGTGGCTCGACTATCCCGAGACTGAGCACGAGCTCGAGATAGTCCGCCTGCATTCCCCTGACCTCGACGAGACGCTGGCTCGCAAGCTGGTCGAGATCATCCACCAGGTCCGCGAGCTCGACCTCAAGAAGCCACCGAGCATCGCCGAATCGATCGACTGGGCCCGGGCGTTGATCCTGCTCGGCGCCGACGAGATCGACGACGAGGTCTTCAGAGAGACGATGAGCGTGATCGTCAAGCACCGGACCGACCTGGACACGGTCGCTGCGCGCGTCGGGGTCAAGCTCGAGCGTCCGACGGCCGGCGACGCCCGCCCGGCGGCCTGAGTGCCCCAGCCGGCGGCCAGGCTCTACGCCCGCATCCCTGATCGTGGCCCGGGCGGCTTCGACGCGGAACTGCTGGCGTTCGCCGAGGAGCTGCGCGAGGAGGGGATGGCGCTAGGCACTTCGGAGCTGCTCGATGCGTTCGCGGCGATCGAGCAGGTTCCATGGAGTGAGCAGCGCGACTTCAAGGGCGCACTGTCGGCGACGCTCGCCAAGTCCCCGGAAGATGCGCGCACGTTCGACCTCGTGTTCGAGCGGTTCTTCTTCCGCGCCGCCGAGGCGCAGGCGGCCCGCCACAAGATCAGCGAGTCGCAGTCGCGCTCGCAGCCGTTCGAGGTCGACCTCGAGGCGCTGCGGCAGCAGATCGCCGCGGCGCTGCGCGACGGCGACGAGGCCACGTTGCGCGACCTGGCGCGACTCGCGATCGCCGCCTTCGGCCGTGGCGAGGCCTCCGGCGTGCTTGGCGTCGACGTGCAGCGGATCCGCCGCGCGCTTGGCCTGCGCACCGAGCCACAGCCCGACCTGCCGGCCGACGACCCGCGCCGCGACGGGATCGAGCGCGAGCAGCTGCGGCGCTTCGAGCAGCAGCTCCGGCGCGAGCTCGAGCGCGAGCTGATCGAGCGGACGGAGAGCCTGCCGCCGAAGCGGCCGCTGAGCGATCTTGACCGCGCGCTGCCGACCGGGCCGATCCAGGACCTGGCGGCCGTCCACCGCGTCGTCGCGCAGCTCAAGCGCCGGCTCGCCAGCCAGGGCCACGAGCTCAAAGGCGCCAAGCGCCACGCGCACGTCGACGTGCGACGCACGATGCGCGCGTCGCTGCAAACCGGGGGCGTGCCAATCGAGCTCAAGTACCGCCCGCGACGGCCGCGGCGGCCCGAGATCTTCGTCCTCTGCGACGTCTCGACCAGCGTCACCAGCGCCAGCACGTTCTTTCTGTCGGTCCTGCACGCGCTGCACGACTCGTTTCGCAAGCTGCGCTCGTTCGTGTTCATCGAGCGGATCTCGGAGGTCACCGAGGTGTTCGAACGTGAGCGCGACTTTCGCGCCGCGAGCGAGGCCGTGTCAAGGGACGCGGGAGTCGCAGACATCTCCGGCTACACGGACTACGGCCGCGTGTGGACCGAGTTCCTGTCGCTGATCGAGGACGAGCTGCACCCGCGCGCGACGGTGATCGTGCTCGGTGACGCGCGCACCAATGGCCGCCCTCCGCGTGACGACGTGTTCGCGGCGATCACCGCCCGCGCCGGTCGCACGTTCTGGCTCAACCCTGAGCCGCGGCTGTACTGGAACTACGGCGACAGCGTGATCGCCGCCTACGAGCAGCACTGCACGGCATTCGAGTGCTGGCGGACCGACCAGCTCGAGGATTTTGTAAAGGTCCTATCGCGGCAGGTAGGTGCGACTGGAGGGGCCGGGGAGCGAGCGGCGCGGTAGGAGCGGACAGCGTGGCGTCGCAGCGCTACGCGAGCTGTCCGATCAGCTGGACGACTCGCGCGCGGCCCAATCAGCGAGGCAGGATGCCGAGCGGGCCGCAAAGCGCGAGGCAACCGCGATGCTCATCCGGCGCCTCCGGGCGCGCATCCCTGGCGCGATAGGGCCGCTAAAGCGCTCACGAAACCGGTGGCAGCGTGAGGCGCAGCTCGAACTGACTCGCCTCGCGGCGCGCTCCGAGCTGCTCGAGGGCGTGGGCGAACCTGTCGTCGGACGGCACGTTGGCGAACCGCACCCCTCCCCTGGCGGCGAGCAGCGTGTCGCGGGCGGCGTCGTCGTCGAGCGCCGCGGCCTGCATGATGATCCGCACCCCGGCGCGATCGCGGTACAGGGCGGCCCCGGCAACCTCGCCGTCGCGCTCTATGACCAGCGCCTCGATCTGCCTCAGGGACTGATCGGCGCGCTGCCACGGCTCGCGCACCGTGCGGTGGGCGGCGATCCACGCGTGCGCGCGGTCAGGCTTGGCGGGCCGCCACGTCACGGTCCCGGGCGCGTCCAGCGTCCACACGATCAGCTCCCGCACCCGCTCGAAGCCGAGCTTTTCGTACAGCGCGATCGCCGGACCGTTGCCCTGCAGAACCTCGAGCCAGACTGTCGGGCAGCCGGCCGCCTCGATCGCGGCGACCAGCGCCTGCTCGCCGAGCCCCCGGCGGCGATACGCGGGCGCGGTCGCCATCCCGCCGACCCATGCCTCCTTCCCACGCCGCCCGATCAGCGCCAGCGACGCGGGCCGGTCGGCGATCGCCACGCGTGAACGGGCGAGGTCGATGTCGTTCTGCTCGACGTGCTCGGCAAACGCGGGCTCGTTGAGCGCCAGCGGCAGCTCGTAGTCGGAAAAGCCCTCGCTGAACAGCGCCGCCAGCTCGCTGACGCTGAGCGACCGCGCCTCGACTAACGCGGTCAGCTAACCCTCGTCGACGAACCGGGTCGTGACCGTGCGCGTGTCGCCGTTGGCGTCGCGCAGGACCCATTTGGCGACGTACGGGCCGGGCGCCAGGGCGGCAACAGCGACGCCGGTGGCGGTGTCGACGTTGGCGGCGTGGAAGACCGGACGCCGGGACGCGGCCCGAGTGATCGTCAGCGCGATCGGGGCGCCAGTCGCCGAAATAGAACCGTGAGGACCCGGCAGCCCCGACTGGGCTGAGGCGACGAACGCCCCGTATAGGGTCTCGTCCTGAATCGGCGCGGTGGACTCGATCATCGGCACCGTGATCGTCGTCTGGCCGCCGCTGAAGTCGTCGGTCTGCGCGATGTCCTCGGTCGACAGCCCGTTCGCCTTGCCGCTCAGCGGGCAGATCGTCCCGTCGCCGAACACGCCGTCGCCGACCTGGTCTGAGACCGGAGTCGAGGAGCTCAGCGGCGGACCATAGAAGTCGCCCGGCTGACAGACCCCGGACGCGATCCGGGTCTGGTTGCCGATCAGCGCCACCCGCAGGTGGGCGACGTGCAGGGTCGTCAGACGCCGGCCGGCCCGGTTCGTGAGCGCCAGCTGCTGACCGCCGTGCAGACGCAGCCCGCTGACGAACATCGCACCGTCGGAGTCGGCCCTGGCGTGGCGGCTGCCGAGCTTGTAGCGGGCGTGGGCGACCAGCCCGGTGCAGCGCACCGATTCGATCCGCAGGTACGCCGTGCACTCCGGGAAGCCGGTCGGGATCAGCAGGATCTGGCTGTTGCCGACCGCCGAGACGCTGTTCGGTTCGCCGAGCGGGATCGTCAGCTTCACCAGGGCACCGTTGAGCTCGAGCGGCGATTCGGCGCGGTTGTCCTCGCTTGAGAGCGTCAGCGGCGTGCCGGGCTGCAGCGCTCCGGTGGACACCTCGGAGAGGTCCGTCTCGGTGCCGCAGAGCTGGACGGGCGGCGTGGTGTACTTCGAGCCGACGCGGAGCGCGAGGACGCCGGTCTGGCCACACGGCCCGAGAATCACGTTGTTGGAGTTGACGGCGTAGCCGTGGTCGAGATCCGACCAGCCGGTGTAGCCCGCCTCGGTGAACGGGTTGCCGCCGTCGCCGGTCGCGATCAGGTCCGGCTGCGGGGCGTTGTCGCCGATGTAGACGACCGCGATGCCTTCGCGGTCGTCGCCGACCGCGTGCGGCGCGCCGCTGTCGGAGCGCAGCTGGACCGGTCCCCAGCTGCCGTTGGGGCGCGTGCGGGCTTCGGCGCTCGCGACGACCGTCGAGTCGCGCAGCAACGAGATTTCGACACCCAGCCGGCCGGGGACGCCGGTGGCGCCGCTCACGTAGGAGCTGAACTGGCGCAGGTTGACGGTGTGAAGCGGCAGCGGCGAGCCGGATGCGCTCGAGCTCTGGACGCAGCCGCTGGCGGCGTTTGACCACATGTCCTGCAACAGGTACTCGTGCCCGTTGATGACCTGGTTGTACGGCGACCCGTCCGGCGCGTAGCCGAGCGGCGTCCCCTCCTGGGGCCCGTCCTCGCATTTGTCGGCGACCTCGAGCCCGTTGGGATC
>JBKQJQ010000236.1:0-5745 GCA_052147875.1 Solirubrobacteraceae bacterium
CAAATCCTGCAGCACCTCGAGCAGACGGCGGTCCAGCTGGGTCCGACGAAGCCGAACTCGCAATTCGGCTACGGACTGGTCGATGCCGGCGCCGCGACCGCGCCGATCCCGCCGCCGACGCCCACCCCGGCCCCGGCACCTACGCTGCCCGCACCGAGCTAGCTGTCCACGGCCGCGCGGCGCGCTAACCCCGGCAGCCGCGCGGCGCGCTAACCGCCGGCAGCCCCGCGTCGCGCTAGCTCAATTTCGTGATCGCGATCACCATCCCGACGACCACGAAGAACACGATCGCTATCTGAGTCCAGAAGAACAGTCGCGGCATCGTCACCAAAGCTATCGTCCTGGGCATGCCGGAGTCCCTGAGCCCCGCCCTGAAGGCGGTCAGCGACGCGGTTCTGGCGGTCGCCTCGCAGCTGTCGGTCGACGAGGTTCTGCAGCGCCTGGTGGACTCCGCCCGCGAGCTCGCCAGCGCGCGCTTCGCGGCGCTCGGGATCCCGGACGGCGCCGGCGGCTTCCGGCGCTTCCTGGTCGCGGGCATGAGCGACGAGCTGGTGGCGGAGATGGGACCACTGCCACGCACTCACGGGATGCTCGGTGCGATGCTCGAGGCGACCGGCGCCTACCGCACCGATGACATCCACGACGACCCGCGGTTCCGCGGGTGGTGGCCGCGCCAGCACCCGGACATGCGCTCGTTCCTCGGCGTCCCGATCCGGACCCGCGACGGCGTGATTGGCGCCTTCTACCTGACCGAGAAACAGGGCTCGGCGTCGTTTGACGACTACGACCAGGAGCTGATCGAGGTGCTCGCCGCGCACGCCGCGATCGCGATCACCAACGCGCAGCTCTACGAGCGCAGCCGCGAGTTGTCGATCCTGTCCGAGCGCAACCGGCTCGCACTCGAGCTCCACGACGTTGTCAGCCAGAAGCTGTTCAGCCTCAATCTCAGCGCCGACGCCGCCGCCACGCTGCTCGACCGCGACGAGACGGCCGCCCGCGCCCAGCTCGAGCGGGTTCGCGAGCTGGCCCGCGAGGCGCTGGCGGAGCTGCGTTCGCTGATCCTCGGGCTGCGGCCGGCGGACCTCGACCAGGACGGGCTCGAGGGCGCGCTGCGCAAGGAGATCGAGATGCTGTCGCAGGTGCATGGGATCGAGGTCGAGCTGCAGGCCGACTGCCCCGGCCGCCCGACTGGCGACGGCGACTCCGACGGCGAGCGCGAGCTCGAGGTGCTGCGGATCGCTCACGAGGCGCTGCACAACGCGGTCCGCCATGCGGCCGCGCAGCGCGTGCTCGTGCGGCTCGACGGCCGCGGGCAGAAGCTGAAGCTCGAGGTCGCCGACGACGGCGTCGGGTTCGACCCCGAGGATCCGGAGCTGCGCTCGCGCCACCTCGGCCTGACGTCGATGGAGGAGCGCGCGCGTGAGCTCGGCGGGACGCTGCGGCTGACTTCGAGCCCCGGCACGGGCACGACGATCACGCTCGAGGTGCCGTGCCGGTGACCGACGAGGCGATCAGGGTGCTGATCGTCGATGACCACGCGGTCGTCCGCGAGGGGCTGCGGACGTTCCTCGAGTTGCAGGATGGGATCGAGGTCGCCGGTGAGGCGGCGGACGGCAGCGAGGCGCTCGAGCTGGCCGCCAAGCTGCAGCCCGACGTGATCCTGATGGACCTCGTGATGCCGCGGCTCGACGGAGTCAGCGCGATGCGCGCGGTGCGCGAGCGCGCGCCGCGCAGCCGCGTGATCGTATTGACCAGCTTCCTCGACGACGAGCGGCTGCTGCCCGCGGTCGAGGCCGGCGCCGACGGCTACCTGCTCAAGGATGTGGAGCCCGCGGAGCTGGCGCGCGCGATCCGCGGAGCCCAGGTGGGGGAGGCGATGATCGCTCCGACGGTCGCCGGGCGGCTGCTGCGAACGCTGTCGGAGCCGCGTTCACCTCAGCCTCAGCCCGCCGATGCCGAGCGGCTGACGCGGCGCGAGCACGAGGTGCTGGAGCTGATCGCGGCCGGACGCTCGAACAAGCGGATCGCATTCGAGCTCGGGATCTCCGAGAAGACGGTGAAGACGCACGTCGGTCACGTGCTGGCCAAGCTCGGGGTGGCTGACCGCACGCAGGCGGCGCTGCTGGCGGTCCGGAGCGGCCTCGTCGGACCGAGGTCCTAGGACCAATTACCGCTGGAAAGCGAGACCGGTCCGCTTCTAGCGTGCCGGTCATGAGCACAGCAATCATCACCGGAGCCTCGCGCGGCCTTGGCTTGGCACTCGCGCGAGCGCTCGCACAACGCCAATGGCGGCTCGTGATCGACGCGCGCGGCGCGGACGCTCTCACCAGGGCCGCCGACGAACTGCGCCACTTGACGGAGGTCGAGGCGATCGCCGGCGACGTCACCGACGAGTGGCACCGCGGCGGGCTGATCGCAGCAGCGGGCGGCGAGATCGATCTGCTGGTCAACAACGCCAGTACGCTCGGCCCGAGCCCGCAGCCCGAGCTCGCGGACTATCCGCTCGACGAGCTCGAGCGCGTCTACCGCATCAATCTGCAGGCCCCGCTGGCGCTCACCCAGCTGGCGCTGCCGCTGATCCCGGCCGGGGGGCGAATCATCAACATCACCTCCGACGCGGCGCTCGAGCCCTACGCGGGCTGGGGCGGCTACGGATCCTCGAAGGCAGCGCTCGAGCAGCTGACCGCGATCTTCGCCGCCGAGCACCGCGGCCTGCGGATCTATGCGGTCGACCCGGGTGACATGCGCACGCAGATGCATCAGGAAGCGTTCCCGGGCGAGGACATCTCCGATCGGCCGCCGCCCGAGGACAGCGTCCCGGGGTTGCTGGAGCTGATCCACGGCGACCTGCCGAGCGGCCGCTACCGCGCCGCCGAGCTGATCGCCGAGGCGGCGGCGCGATGAGCGCGCTGGCGTTCGAACTGCCGACCGCGCTCGAGGCGACCTCGCCGCCGGAGACCCGCGGGGTCGAGCGCGACGCGGTCAGGCTGCTGGTCGCCGATCGCGCCGATGGCTCGATCACGCATGCGCGCTTCGATCGCCTGCCCCAGATCCTGAAGGCCGGCGACCTGCTCGTGATCAACGTCTCCGCGACCCTGCCTGCGGCGGTCGCGGGCCGACGCAGCCACGGCGGCACGGTGCGGGTGCACTTCGCGACCCGCGCCCCGGAGCTCGACGAGAGCTGGCGCGTGATCGAGCTGCGCAGCGAGGACGGATCGCGGCCGGAGCGCGGACGTGCGGGCGAGACGATAACCCTCTCGGCTGCCGCCGAGCTCGAGCTGGTGGCGCCATACGCGTCGGGCTCGCGGCTGCTGTTGGCACGTCTGGACAGCGAAGCCCCCTTGGAGGAGTTTCTCGAGCGTCACGGCGAGCCGATCCGCTATGGCTATGTGAGCCGCGCCTGGCCGCTGCCCGCGTACCAGAACGTGTACGCGACCACGCCCGGAAGCGCGGAGATGCCGAGCGCCGGCCGTCCGTTCACGGCGCGGCTGATCACTGAGCTGGTGGCGCGCGGCGTGGCCGTCGCGCCGCTGACGCTCCACACCGGCGTCTCGTCACCGGAACGGCACGAGCCGCCATTCGCGGAGCAGTACCGCGTTGGCGCGGCCACGGCGCGGCTGGTGAACTCGACCCGCGCCGCCGGCCGGCGGGTGATTGCGGTCGGCACCACGGTCGTCCGCGCGCTCGAGACGGTCGCCCGGCCCGGCGGGATCGTGACCCCGGGCGCCGGCTGGACCGGACTGGTGATCCGTCCAGAGCGCGGTGTGCGCGCCGTCGACGCCCTGATCACCGGCTGGCACGAGCCACAGGCATCGCATCTGGACATGCTGGCCGCGATCGCCGGGCAGCAGCTGCTCGAGCGGTCCTATGAGGCGGCACTTGCAGGTGGCTACCTGTGGCACGAGTTCGGCGACAGCCACCTGATCCTCAGCTCGGCCGTAGCTGACCCCGGTCGAGCCCGTCGAGCAGGCTGACGACGCGCGGGTCGCAGCCCGCTTCGATCAGCACCGCGCCGCCGGGCCAGTACGGGTGTGGCGGCGCCGCGCGGTCGATCAGCGCCGGCTCGTACAGCCACGAGCCGCTGTTGAGCAGCCTCGTCGCGCCGGCGCTCCACTGCTGGAGACGGTCTGACTCAACCGGTCCGAGCCGGTGCACGTGGCCGAACACCACCCACTCGGCGCGCACCCCCAGCAGCTCAACCACGCGCGCCATCGCCGGCAGCGCCGCGCGACGCATCTGAAGGTCGACTACCGCCGCCGACACTGGCGTCAGCCGGGCGCTGTGCATCAGTCGCGGCATGTGCGCGAGCACGGTTGCGCGCGCGACGTCGGCGGCTGCGTCCGCGACCGCCGCCAGCGGCCTTCCCGCGACGGTATCCCGCGTGTGGTGAGAGCGGATCCGGCCGTGCTCGTAATCACTCGGCGTCGCCGGGCGGTGCGGCTGGGGCCTGAAAGGGCCGCGCGGCAGGCCGATCGGCGACTCGGGGATCAGGTGACGGTCGAGGTAATGGCCGTGCATCGCGTACACGTCGGGCGACAGCCACACGCCGGGGTAATTGACCCGGACACGGTCCTCGCCGAGCCAGCCGCACACTCGCGTGAGCGCTCGGCTGGCGCCGAGGTCGACCGGCGCCGCGAGCGTCAGCCGGTCGCCCTGGGCTCGCGCCCAGGCACGGATCAGCGGAGCATCGTGATTGCCGGGCACGTACACCACCTCGCCGCTCGACATCCGCTGACCGATCGCGCGCAGGACCGGCTCGGCATGCAGCAGTGAGCGCCGCGGTTGACGTGTGATCAGCTCGATCACATCGCCCAGCAGGACGAGCCGGTCAACGCCATCCAGCGCCTCGAGCAGTCGCGCCAGCGGCGCCGGACGGCGGAGCACGTCGTATTGCGCGCGGCCGCCGAGATGGAGATCGGAGATGACCAGCGTTCGCAAGCCGGCCGACGATAGCGGCCCGCTCGCCGGGGCTTCTACGCGGTGACGAACGTCTCGAACTGCAGCGCTGCTTCGCGGGCGACGACCAGCACCGGGGAGGTCGCCTCCTCGATCGCATTCTGCGAGCGCGAGCTGAGCGTCACCCGCCCGGCAGGTGCCTCGGAGCGCGACCCGACCAACAGCAGGTCGACGCCGTGATCGCGGTCCACGACCGTCGCGCCGAGCCGCTCGGCGAGCGAGAACGCGGTCTCGATCGCAGCCTCGTCGGCCGAGCCGGCGAGGATCCCGATCTGCTCGATCGGCGCAGCGCAGACCGTGTGATAGGCGGCCGGGGCGATCGCGATCGCGGCCGGCCCACGCTCGAGCAGCATCTGTGCCGAGCGGCAGGGGGAGACGCGGCCCGCCGCCGTGCGGTACTCGGAGCCGAACACGATCATGTCCGCCCGCTCGATTGCTGCGAGCCAGGCGAGGCCCTCGCCGGTCGATGGGCTGAGCACGACGCGCCGCTCGACATCGGGGTCCTCGAGCCACCCCGCGCCGCCGGCCAGCAGCGCGAAAGCGCCCTGCTCGGCCAGCGCTTCGTCGTCGCGCCTTGTCTCAGCCGCGTGGCGCACGTACGCGAGCGTCAGTTCGGCGCCGGCGTCACCCAGCACCTGCCCTAGCATCAGCGCGTCGTGGTCGCCGGGGGTGCCGTCGTACGAAATGATCGCCTTGGGTGCCAACTCTGCGCTCCTGATCTCGGCCCGAAAGATCGCTATTTGGCCGAATTTCGCTGCGAGGATCGCATCCGCCTTCTATCAGGGCTAA
>JBKQJQ010000237.1:0-6183 GCA_052147875.1 Solirubrobacteraceae bacterium
CGGGCTCGGCGTGGGCGTGCACCCCAACCACCAGGCGCGGGCTCATGTCGATGTCCTGGGCGACGGTGGTGGGCTGGCTGGCGACGACAGTCGTACCGGTGCCGGGCTTATGGACGACGGTGGCCGCGGAGGCCGCGCCGCTGCCCGCGAGGGCCGCGCCGACAGCGCCGAGGGCGACGATGGTGTGGAGCTTGTAGGTGATGGTCAACATGTGTTACTCCTTGGGCGGTGTTGGTTTGTGCGACCATCGTCCGCCCCGAAGGCCCCGACCAATAGCCACCCTAGGTGTGGACCGACCTAACCCTGAAGACCGCTTCCGGGACGCCTGGCAGCAGCGCAGGCAACGCGTAGGGTGAGCCCTCCGAAAGCTGCTGGCTTGCACCGAAACCAACAGCGCTCCGCCGAACCCCGACAGTGATGCTCTGATCGCAGAGCAGTCGTCCGGGTAGAGATCGATGTGCTAGTCGATCTCGAAGCCGACGATCTGCACGACTGGCGCGAATACTGGCGCGAGCGTCCCCAAAAACACGAAAATCCCTGTAAGAAGGCGCTTTTCGTTCAGATGTGATACATCGGCGCGCCGGCGGCGAGCATCTCCTGCTCGGCGATCGACGCAACCGTGGCCTCGCTGAGGACCGCGCCCGCAGCCTGCGCCGCCTCGAAAAAGACGCCCTGCGCGCCGCGACCGAGCGGCCCGTCGAGCAGCTCGACCAGTTCGAGCACGGTCACCTCGTTGGCCGGCCGCGCGAAGCTGTAGCCGCCCTTGACGCCGCGCTGGGAGCGCAGCACGCCGGCGCGGCGCAGGGTCGCGAACAGCTGCTCGAGGAACTGGACCGGGATCTCGCGGCGCCTGGCGAGCTCGGCGATCGGAACGGGACACGAGTCCTGCTGGCGGTAGAGCTCAACCAGCGCACTGAGTGCGTACGGTGACTTGGTCGTGATCGAAAGCATCGAGCTCCGATCGTAGCCGGGGTGGCGGGCGTCGTGGAGCCGCCGGCCGGCGCTCAGATCCAGCCGCGCTCGGTGGCGATCAGCACCGCCTGGGCGCGATCCATCGCACCGAGCTTCCCGTACACGTTGTGCAGGTGGGTGCGGACCGTGCTCGTAGACAGGCCAAGCTCGCTCGCGATCTGCTTGTAGACCATGCCGCGCGCCAGCCGGCGCAGGACGTCGATCTCGCGGGCCGACATCGGGCAGGGATCGACCTGACGCGGGCGTGTGTTCGCGGACGGCAGCGGCAGCTCGTACATCACCGTCCGCAGGCTCGCGGGGCTCACGCCGATGGCGCGTGCCGCCGCGAGCAGCTCCGACGGCGAGATCGGCCCCCCAAGCACGTAGTGCGCAAGCATGTCGGCGAGCCTGACCAGCAGCGCTTCTGGCTCGGCCCCCTCGTCGTGGTGGTGCTCGATCACGCTCGCGACTGACCGTGGCAGTCCCCACCGGCGGGCGAGCACCCCGCCGACGAGCGCATGGTCGACTCCAAGCTCGCGCCGCTCGCGCTGGATGCGCTCCTCGGGCGTCCCGGCGTCGCCGTGGACCTGGGCCGGGTAGCCCGGGTAGGCGTGCGTCAGCACGAGCTTGCCGATGTCGTGCAACAGCGAGGTGACCATCAGGCGGTCGCGGGCTTCGAAATTGACCTCGCGGCCAAGGCGGTCGGCCGCTCGCTGGGTGGCGACGGCGTGCAGCCGGAAGCGCTCCGGGATCCCCTGCCAGACGGCAGAGCGCTCGAAGAAGTCAAACGTGCGCGCCCGGCTGGCGATCGCGTGCACGGTGCGAAGCGAAAGCACCTCAACGCCGGCGACCGCACTATCGACCTTGCCGGCGAGCGGGCCCTCGACCTGGTTGGCAAGCCTGACGACCGTGACCGTCAGCGACACGTCGGCCTCAACAGCCGTGATGACCTCGGCCAGCGGCGGCTCTCCGTCCTCGAACAGCCGCAATACGCGGTTGCGGGACTCGACCAGCACCGGGTACGCCTCGAGCGCGTCGAAGGCAGCCGTCAGCCGACGGCCGTGTCCCTCGTTGTGATGACGCTCCCGGCCAGCGTACGGATCGGTCGGTGTGATTGTCACGGCTGCAGCTGAAGCCACCGCTGGGTCACGCGACCCTCTCTGCGCTTGTCCGCGAATCGACATCGGCATCCCCAACCATTTCCCCTTTTATCGGCAGGTGGGCGAGAGCGGTTTAGGAACTTTATCCCGCTGGCTGGTCGCATTCATCGCCCGCGCGAAGCAGCGCACGGTCGATTCGGTCAAGGCTCTCGTCGCGGCCCAGCAACGCCAGCGACTCGAAAATCCCCGGCGAGACGGTCTGTCCGGCGATCGCGACCCGGACCGGCTGAAATACCTTGCCGGGCTTGCTGCCGCTGCGCTCGACGACCTCGCGCAGCGCGCTTTCGATCGTGGCCGCGTCAAACGGCTCGACGGCCGCGAGCGCCGCGCGTGCGAGCGCCAGTGCCTCGACGCCGCCGTCGCGGCAGATCGTCTTCTCGAACGCCACCGGATCGTCGACCGGGCCGTCGAACACGAACGACACCAGCGGCCAGAAATCAGCCAGCGTTTGGATCTTCTCCTGCGAGATCGCGACCGCGCCGTCCAGCCCGCTGCGGCCGGTGTACTGCTCGAGGCGCCGGGTCAGATCGGCGCTTGTGAGCTCGCGCAGATGGAGCCCGTTCATGTGCCGGAGCTTGCGCTCGTCGAACACGGCCGGGTTTCTGGAGACCCGCTCGAGCCGAAAGCGCTCGGCGAGCTCGTGCAGCGTGAACTGCTCCTCGTCGGCCGCAAATCCGGCACCCAGCAGCGCGATGTAGTTGTCGACCGCCTCGGGCAGGTAACCCGCGTCGCGCAGTTCCTGAACCGACGCGGCACCGTGGCGCTTTGAGAGCTTGCGCCCGTCGGGGCCGTGCAACAGGGGCAGATGCGCGTAGCGCGGCGGCTCGGCCCCGAGCGCCCGCAGCACGAGCAGCTGCTTGGGCGTATTCGAGAGATGGTCCTCGCCCCGGACGACATGCGTGATCCCAGCATCGAGGTCGTCGACGGCGACCGCGAAGTTGTAGAGCGCCGAGCCGTCGGCGCGTGCGATCACGGGGTCGTCCATGTTGACGTTTGGAAACGGGGTCTCGCCACGGATCACATCGTCGACCACCGTTTCGCCGCTGTCGGGGACGCGGAGCCGGACCGCGCCGGTCGTCTCGGACTCGCCGCGGAAGCCGCGGTCGGCACCGTGCCTGGCCTTGTACTCCCTGACGTCATCGGCGGTCGCGCTCGAGTGATACGCGTGCCCGCTTGCGAGCAGCTGTGCGAGCGCCTCAGCGTGCCGGTCCGAGCGCTCGGACTGGAAGATCGGCCCCTCGTCCCATTCGAGCCCGAGCCAATCCAGCGCCTCGAGGATCTGTTCCACGTTCTCGGGCGTCGAGCGCGCTCTGTCTGTATCTTCGATCCGCAGCACGAGGGTGCCGGCACGCTGCCCCGGCTCAGCACCAGGACCGTGGGCGAGCAGCCAGTTGTAGAGAGCTGTCCGCGCGCCGCCGATGTGCAGCGCGCCTGTTGGAGATGGAGCGAAGCGAACCCGAATGGACACCTTGAACGCATGCTAATCGGCGCCCATGTATCGCCGGCGGGTGGATTGCCCAAGGCGGTCGAGCGTGGCGTCGAGCTGGGCGCCGAATCGATCCAGATCTTCAACCAGTCGCCGCGCATGTGGCGCCCGACCGCATATGGCGATGACGACTTTCAGGCGTTTCGCGCAGCGCTCGAGCCGACGCCGATCAGGGCGGTCGTGATCCACGCCGTCTACCTCGTCAACTGCGCTTCCGAGGACAAGGAGATCGTCAAGAAGTCACGCGCGTCGCTGATCCAGTCGCTCCGCGTTGGGCATGGGATCGGGGCCTCCGGGGTCGTGCTCCACCCCGGCTCGGCCAAACAGGGCGACGTTGGTCGTGCGATCAAGCGGGCCGGCAAGGTGATTGGTCAGGCGCTCGGGGAAACCGAGGGCTGCCAGCTCGATCTCGAGGACACCGCAGGCGCCGGCGGCACCCTGGGACGGACCTTCGAGGAGCTTGAGGCGCTGCTGGATGCCGCCGGTGGCGGGCCGCGACTCGGCGTCTGCCTGGACTCGTGTCACCTGCTCGCCTCGGGCTATGACGTCCGCACGAGCGCGGCGCTCGGGCAGACGCTCGACGATTTCGATGCGGTCGTCGGCCTGAAGCGGCTCGGTTCGGTGCACCTGAACGACTCAAAGGCCCCGCTCGGCTCAAACCGGGACCGGCACGAGTTGATCGGCCAGGGGGAGATCGGCGAGCGGGGTTGCGCGGCGTTCCTGTCCGAGCCGCGGTTCGAGCGCCTGCCGGTGATACTCGAGACGCGCCCGAGCAAGGGACAGATCGAGCTCTGCCAGCGGCTGCGCAAGCGGAGCCTGGCGGCGCGCAAGCGCGCAACGGGGAAACGCACGACCGCGAGCGGGAAGGTCACGATGGGGAGCGGGAAGCGCACGACCGCGAGCGGGAAGCGTGCTGGCGCCCGAGCCCGGAAACGCAAGGTCGGATAGCGTGCCCACCCGATGAGCAACGGCAGCCGCAATGCCGACGCGCTGGTCGTGTTCGGCATCACCGGAGATCTGGCCCGCAAGATGACGCTGCGCTCGCTGTACCGGCTCGAACGCCGCAAGCTGCTGGACTGCCCGGTGTTCGGGGTCGCGAGCGGCGATTGGTCATCCCAACGGCTTGAAGAGCACGCCCGTCGCTCGATCGAGGAGGCGGGCGAGAAGGTCAACGATCGGGTGTTCGCCCGCTTTGCGCGCCGCCTTTATTACGTGCGCGGCGACGTCGATGACGACGCGACCTACGAGCGGCTCGTCGAGGTACTTGGTAAGGCGACCTTCCCCGCCTTCTATCTCGAGATCCCGCCGAGGCTGTTCAGCACCGTGATCGCGGGGCTGTCCAGACACGATCTCGTCAGCAACGGGCAGCGGGTGATCGTCGAGAAGCCGTTCGGTCACGACCTGGCATCGGCGCGCGCGCTGTCGGCCGATCTGCACAAGTACCTCGACGAATCCCAGCTCTACCGGATCGACCACTACCTGGGCAAGATGGGCGTCGCAGAGATCACCTACCTGCGGTTCGCGAACACGATGCTCGAGCCGATCTGGAACCGCAACTACGTCGGCCAGGTTCAGGTCACGATGGCCGAGACGTTCGGTGTCGAGGGCAGAGGCGGCTTCTACGACCCCGTCGGCGCGCTGCGTGATGTGGTCGTCAACCACCTCATGCAGGTGATCGCGGCGACGGCGATGGAGCCACCCGGGGCGGGCGATGACGAAACCCTGAAGGACGCCAAGTGCGATGTCTTTCGGGCGATGGCCGACGCCGACCCCAAGCACTATGTCCGTGGCCAGTACCGCGGCTACCGGCGCACCGAGGGCGTCAAAGCCCGGTCGACAACTGAGACCTATGCGGCGCTGAGGCTCCAGATCGACAACTGGCGCTGGGGCGGTGTGCCGTTCTACGTCCGCAGCGGCAAGCACCTGCCGGTCAGCGTGACCGAGGTGCGCCTGATCTTCAGGCGCCCCCCAAAGCTGCCGTTCATCTCCGGGCGCCACCGCCCGCCGGCGCCGAACCAGATCGTGTTCAGGATCGACCCCCACACCGGGATCCGGATCGGCCTCGATGCGCACCGGGCCGACCGCCCGGCACCGGGCGAGATCGACTTCGACATGCGTTTTGACACCCAGGGTGGCGAAGATCCGATTCCGTACGAGGTGCTTCTGAATGCCGCGCTGGTGGGCGACAGCAGCCATTTCGCGCGCGAGGACATGGTCGAGGAGACGTGGCGGGTCGTGCAGCCGCTACTCGACTCCCCTCCCCAGGTCCATCCGTATGCCAAGGGCTCCTGGGGCCCGGCCCAGGCCAGCAAGCTGATCGATCAGTCTGGCGGCTGGCGCTCGCCGTGGTTACCCGCCTGAACCGGTCCGGCTGGGCGCGCGCGACGTCGAACAGCGAACGCTGCTGCTGCTCGGCATCAAACCTGCTTCTCCATTAGCCACGGGTCCGTGGCCGGCTACGACGGCTGCTCGCCCCCGGGGTGCTCGTGCTCGGCCTTCTCGCGGTACAGCTCCTTCTCGTGGTCCCAGACCGAGTCGGGCGCCTCCTCCGCAGCTTCGATGTACTCGGGGGCCGGCTCGTCAACG
>JBKQJQ010000238.1:0-3729 GCA_052147875.1 Solirubrobacteraceae bacterium
GGCGCTGATCGTCACGCTGCTGTTGGGTACGGCCGCGTTCACGTCGCTCGGGATCGGGATCACCCGCTTTATCCCGAACGCGGAGGCGGGACCCGTGGTGGTCAACCTCGTGATCTGGCCGCTGAGCTTCATCTCCAACATCTGGTTCCCGACCAACTCACTGCCCAGCGTGCTGAAGTCGATCGCCGAGCTGTTCCCGATTCGGGCGCTGGCGAGCGGCCTCCAGTACGTGTTCGATCCGCTCCATCACGGCAGCCTGTTCGACGCTTCGAGTCTGAAGACGCTCGCGATCTGGACCGTGATCGGGATCTATCTGATGGTCAAGTTCCTGCGTCAGCCGCAGGGTGAGGTCGCGTGAGACCTTTGCGCGACTTCGCCCTCGGCGTCCGCGGGCAGTTTCCCGAGAGCACCCGTATGCGGGGTGGCGCGTTTGCCGCCCTGATCTGGCTCGGGTTCCTCCTGTTTCCGCTCGCCGACGCGATCGCGACCGGCGGCTCGCCTGTCGGCCGGGCGCTGACGATCGCTGCCGCTGCGGTGTTTGTCGCCGCGTACGTGGCGCTGGTGATGTCGTGGCGCCGTCGATCGTGGCACGACCGTCAGATCGGGCTGGCGGCGGTGATGCTGGCGATGGCGATCGCGCTCACGCTGGGCTCGGGCTCGAGCTGGGGTTTCCTGTTCACCTACTGCGCGGCGGTGGTGGCGCTGCTGTTCTCCAGCGAGATCGCGTGGCTGGGCGTGATCGCGTGTGCCACGCTGGCGTCGGTTTGCTCCGCGATCGCGGGGGCGTCCGGGGGCACGGTCGTGACCTTTGCCGTGACCGCGCTCGGCATCGGCTTGCTGATGGTCCTGATGCGCGACCTGCGCGTCCGTAACGAGGAGCTCACCGAGGCACGGGCCGAGCTCGCGCGGGCCGCGGTCGCGCAGGAGCGAGAGCGCTTCGCCCGTGACCTGCACGACCTGCTTGGCCATACGCTGTCGGTGATCGCACTCAAGGCGGAGCTCGCCGGTCGGCTGCTGCCCGGCGACCCCGAACGCGCGGCGGCCGAAGTGGGGGAGGTGGAGCAGGTCGCGCGCCAAGCGCTGAGCGAGGTTCGCGACGCCGTCAGCGGCTACCGGCAGCCGACACTCGAGGGTGAGACGGCCGGCGCCCGGATGGCATTGTCGGCGGCCGGGATCGAGGCCGTGATGCGAGACAGCGAGGCGACGCTCGCGCCGGACGTCGAGGCCGTCCTCGCCTGGGCCGTGCGCGAAGGCGCGACGAACGTGATCCGCCATAGTCACGCCGCGCGCTGCATGGTCCAGGTCACCGCCGGGCTGACCGAGGCCAGCGTTGAGGTGGTCGACGACGGCGTGCGCGGCTCACCGGGGTCTGGTGATGCTCCCGCCGGTCATGGGCTCTCCGGCCTCCGTGAGCGAGCCGAGGCGTTAGGTGGCCGGCTCGAGGCGGGCCCGCTGCCGGGCGGTGGCTTCCGGCTCGCGGTTTCGGTTCCGGTAAGCGGTTCCGCGTCGCGCGTCGGTCCGGCGACGCATGAATGTGGCTCGGTGCCGCCGATGGCTGGCGCGACTTCCGCGCCACCCGCGGTCACATGATTCGGGTTTTGATCGCCGAGGACCAAGGGATGGTCCGCGGCGCGCTCGCGAGCCTGCTGTCGCTCGAACCCGACATCGAGGTCGTGGCACAGGTTTCGCGTGGCGACCAGGTCGTGGATGTGGCGCGCGCGGCCGAGCCCGACGTCGCGCTGCTCGACATCGAGATGCCGGGCGCCACCGGCCTCGAGGCATCCGAGCGGCTGCGTGCCGAGCTACCCGACTGCAACGTGCTGATCCTGACCACCTTTGGCCGCCCCGGCTACCTGCGTCGAGCGATGGAAGGCGGCGCCTCCGGCTTCCTTTTGAAGGACGCCCCGGCCGGCGAGCTCGCCGCGGCGATCAGGCGCGCGGTGGTGGGTGAGCGGATTGTCGACCCCGGCCTGGCCGCTGCGGCCCTGTCCCAGGGGGACTCGCCGTTGACCCCGCGCGAGCAGGAGGTGCTTGCCGCCGCACGCGAGCACGCGACGATCGCCGAGCTCGCGAGCGCGATCCACCTCTCGCCCGGCACGGTGCGCAACCACCTGTCGTCGGTGATGCAGAAGCTCGACGCGCGCAACCGCGCGGAGGCGGTCCGGGTCGCGGAGGAACGCGGCTGGCTATGAGCCTGCGTGGATTTTTTCCACCCTATACGTGGAAAATATCCCTCGAGCCTCGAAGGTCAGGCGGTCTCGGATGATGCGGCTGAGAGGATTCGAACCTCCACGGGCTCGCGCCCACACGGACCTGAACCGTGCGTGTATACCAGTTTCACCACAGCCGCTGGAAGGTGTGGAAGTTAGCAAGCGCCCACACCGGCGGCCACCTGAGTCAACCCGGCTGCGCGCGACCACGCTAACCTGATTGCCGCCGAGCGCACGGATCGGCCAACGTCCCGCCGCTATCGTCTAGGGGACTAGGACGCCGCCCTCTCACGGCGGAAACCCGGGTTCGAATCCCGGTAGCGGTACTTAAGCAACGCTCCGGATCGACGGGGCGTTTCGCTGTCCGGGGCTCTCGTGGGACAGTTCGTGGGACAGTTGGACCCGTTCCGCAATCGCCGTGGTATCGGACAGCGTTCCACCCGAAGAAGTTTCCCGTCGTCGTTAGTCGTACGGTGCCCCGAGGAGGCACGGAAGAGCAGAATGCATCGACCCGGTGAACGTCGCCGGTCCTCCGTTGGTATTGAAGCGCAAGCTCAGAACGTCGCTAGGAGTCCTATCGAGCGCGAACAAGTTGGCGTACTGCGTGAAGTACTCAGGTGTCACAGGAGCTCCTGGCGGTGGTGTTCGTGACGCCATCCTGGGGAGTTGTCATTCGCGCTGAGGCCTCCCCGGAGCACTCGGCGCCGCGAGTCCGTCAACGCGCTCGGACCCAAAGCGCCGACCCGAAGAGCACGCTGCAGGCGGCGCGAAGCCTTTGGCAGGGGTGCCGAGAGGTGTGGCATCAGCGCCAGCCGAGCGCCGGCGCGACGTGGGTGAGGATGTTCTCGATGATATGAGCGTTGTATTCGACGCCGAGCTGGTTGGGCACGGTTAGCAGCAGCGTGTCCGCGGCCTGGATCGCCTCGTCGGCGCGGAGCTCCTCGACGAGCACGTCGGGTTCGGCTGCGTACGAGCGGCCGAAGATCGCGCGCGTGTTCTCGTCGATCATGCCGATCTGGTCTTGAGAGTCACGACCGCCTCCGAAGTAAGCGCGGTCGGCGTCGGTCGTGAGCGCGAAGATGCTGCGGCTGACCGATACCCGCGGCTGACGGTCGTGCCCGGCCTCGTTCCACGCCTCGCGGTAGGCCTCGATCTGCCTGCGCTGCTGGACGTGCAGGGGTTCGCCGGTCTCGTCGTCCTTCAGTGTCGAGCTTTGCAAATTGAGCCCGAGCCGGGCCGCCCAGGCGCTGGTTGCGTTTGATCCCGACCCCCACCAGATCCGCTCTCGCAAACCAGCCGAGTGAGGTTCGATCCGCAACAAGCCCGGCGGATTGGCGAACATCGGTCGAGGGTTCGGCTCCGCGAACCCCTCGCCTTCCAGAACCTCCAGCGCAACCTCTGTGTGCTTGCGCGCCATGTCGGCATCGCTGTCGCCGTCGGCGGGCGCGTAGCCGAAGTATCGCCAACCCTCGATCACCTGCTCGGGCGAGCCCCGGCTGATCCCGAGCTGAAGCCGGCC
>JBKQJQ010000239.1:0-14325 GCA_052147875.1 Solirubrobacteraceae bacterium
CTGACGTTCTTCAAGGGTGCCGATCTGAACGATCCGTCAGGCCTGTTCAACTCCAGCCTTGGCGGGAACGTCAGGCGTGCGATCGACATCAGAGAAAGTGACACCATTGACAAGGGTGCGCTGAAAAACCTGATTCGCGAAGCTGTGTCCCTGAATCAGAAGGGCAAGTAGCTCGCGGGCGTGCGCGGCCCGGGCTAAACCGTCAGCCGTGCGTCGCCAGAATCGCAGCGTGCAGGTCCAGCAGCGTCGGCACGTCCTCAGCGTCGACCCGGCCCATCCCGCACTCGGTGCAGATTCCCCAGTCGCGCGCGCCGGAGGCTGACTGGGCCAGCGCCGCGTCGATCTGTCGCACCTGCTCGGCGGTGGTGCCCGCCGCCGGCTGGTCGGCTGGGTAGTAGGGGACGAGCGCGAAATAGAGCTCGGTGTCCGGGCCTGCCGCGAGATCGCGCAGCGGGGCGAATAACCCGAGTCGCTGCGACCCTGCGGGACCGTGAACGAGAACCAGTTGACCGGCCGGGGCGCGCCGGAGACGAGCGCGTTCACGAGCGCGACCTGCATCGCTAGTGAGTCGGGCTGCTTGAAGTGCTGGTGGCCATAGTCGCCGTAGCAGAGGTGCATCCCGACCGGGACGTCATCGGGCACGTGGTCGATGCAGCGGATCAGGCCGGGGGCGACCTGGTCGACCGGCATCGCGCCCGCCGGACCCATACTGCCCTCCAGTAGTCCGAACTCGACCGCTACGTCCCACTGCACGGCGATCCGGTCGTGGGGGAGGGAGGCCAGGGCGCGGTCGAGGTCGGCGAACAGCGCGGCCGCGTGGGACTCGCCGACGGCCGGGATGTCCTCGGGAACGATCGTCCCCGCCACGCACGCGAGCGGAGTCGGATACTGCATCTGAAAGCGCGTCCCGTCCGGAATCGTCCCAGCCCCCTATACAAAACGATCCGTTCCGTTTCTGATAGCATTGGCGCAGCACAAAAGACGAAGGAGCGACAGATGCCACAGACAAAGCTCACAACGGCCGAACTCGGAACCACCGGGCTCGAGATCACGACGATCGGCTTCGGAGCGTGGGCGATCGGCGGGGGCGGCTGGGAGTTCGGATGGGGACCGCAAGATGACGACGAGTCGCTCGCGACGATCCAGCATGCACTCGAGCAGGGAATCAACTGGATCGACACCGCCGCCGCGTACGGCTTCGGGCGTTCCGAGGAGGTTGTCGGGCACGCGCTCGAGGGCCTCAGCGCCGATCAGCGACCGTACGTGTTCACGAAGGCGTCGCTGCTCGAGGGCCCTGGCCGCAGGGTGGTCCACAGCCTCAAGCGCGATTCGATCCTGCGCGAGGCCGAGGCGAGCCTGAAGCGGCTCGGCGTCGAGGCGATCGACCTCTACCAGATCCATTGGCCCAACCCCGAGCCCGATATCGAGCAGGGCTGGTCGGCGTTCGCCGAACTCAAGGAGCAAGGCCTCGTGCGCCACATCGGTGTCTCGAACTTCGATGTGGCACAGCTGAAGCGCATCCGGCAGATCGCGCCAGTTGAGACACTGCAGCCGCAGTACTCGCTGATCGTGCGCGATGCCGAACGCGAAGTCCTGCCGTTCGCCGAACGCGAGGGGATCGGGGTGATCGTCTATTCGCCGATGAGCTCGGGTCTGCTGACGGGCAAGATGACGCGCGAGCGGGTCGAAAGCTTCCCTGACGACGATTGGCGGGGCAGCGACGAGCGCTTCCAGGAACCGCAGCTGACGCGGAACCTTGAGCTGGTCGAGCGTCTAAAGGGTGTCGCCGACCGTCACGACACGACCCCGGGCGCCATCGCGATCGCCTGGACGCTCAACAACGATGCTGTCGACGGCGCGATCGTCGGTTTCCGGCGGCCGGACCAGGTCGATCCACTGCTCGTCGCCGCCGACCTCGAGCTGACCGCCGAGGATCTCGCGGAGATCGAGGGAAGCGAGCGATGACCGCCCGCCTGAGCGCGTGAGCGATACAGCGCCAGCCCAGGTCCGCCGGCGCGGGCGGCCGCGAAGTGAGGCTGCCCGCGCTGCGATCCTAGACGCCGCCGAAGAGCTGTTACTCGACCGCGGCCTGGGAGCCGTGAGCATGGACGCGATCGCCGAGCGCGCCGGCGTCAGCAAGGCCACGATCTACCGATGGTGGCCGACCAAGGAGGCGCTCGCACTCGACGCCCTCTACTACGAGTGGGCCGCGGCGAGTGATCCCGGACGCGACACCGGCTCGCTCAAAGGCGATTTGCTGGCGCTGCTGAGGCGCTGGGTCCGCCGCGTAGGCAGCAGACCGTACGCGCGCGTGATCGCGGCGCTGATCGAGGAGGCGAGAACGGATCCGAAGTTCGCCGAGGAGTACCTTGACCGGCTGGTGCGGCCGCGCCGCGCACAGGCGACAAGCGTGTTCACGCGCGCGCTCGACCGCGGTGAGATCCGCGCTGACCTGGACATCGAGGTGGCGCTCGACCTGATCTACGGCGCGCTCTATCACCGTCTACTGCACGGACACGCGCCGCTCGACGACACATTCGTCGCGCAGGTGGTCGAGATGGCCGTCGACGGGTTGCATGCGACGGCGCGAGACGGCGGCGAGTGAGCAGCTTGCCAGACTGAATAGTGTTCAGCCAGCGGCGCGCTGCGCTGCGTCACCAGAGAGGGGAGAGCGTGGCGACGACCGTAGAAAGGCAGTCCTTCATCCGGCCCGACGGTAAGGAGAAGGTCACCGGTGCGGGCCGCTACACGGCCGACGTGTCGCTGACGGCGCAGCTTCATGCGCGCTTTCGCTACGCGGATCACCCGCGCGCGCGGATCCTCGGTATCGACACGTCAAAGGCGAGGGCGCTCCCCGGCGTGCTTGCCGTGCTGACGCACGAGGACGTCCCCGACGTGCTGTATGGCCAGATGGTCAAGGACCGCCGGCTGTTCGCCAAGGAGGAGGTCCGCTTCGAGGCCGACATCGTCGCCGCCGTGGCGGCGATGACACCCGAGCAGGCGGCGCAAGCGGCGGCGCTGATCGAGGTTGAGTACGAGCCGCTGCCGCCGATCACGGATCCGGTGCAGGCGCTGGAAGCCGACACGCCGCTCGTCCACCAGGCCTGGAGCTCGTACGAGGCCGACGACGCGCTCAACAGACGCGGCAACGTGCTCGGGCATTCGACGATCGTCAAGGGCGACGCGGACAAGGCGATATCGACCGCCGACGTCGTCGTCAGGAGCCGCTATATCGCAGATGGCTCACACGGCGTCCCGATCGAGCCGCGCGCGATCGTCGCGCAATGGCAGGGCGACCGCGTCACGGTCTGGTCCTCGACGCAGACGCCGTTCGCTGCCCGCAGCGGCGTCGCCTACACGCTCGGGATCCGCGAGTCGCACGTACGGATCATCGTGCCGCTGCTGGGCGGCGGCTTTGGCTCCAAGTGCGACTTTCATTTCGAGGCGCACGTCGCGGCACTGGCGCGGGCGACCGGGCGCCCGGTGTAGCTGGTCTTCTCGCGCGAGGAGGAGTTCATTGCGCCCGACCACCGGCGCGAGAGCATCGTGATCGAGCTCGAGAGCGGCGCACGCAAAGACGGCACGCTGGTCGCGCGCCGGGCCAGGCTGGTACTCGACGGCGGCGCCTATTGCGGCGAGGGTGGCTTCTTCGCTCAGATGGCTGCGATGCACGCCTGCGGTCCGTACGTGATCGAGAACGTCGACGTTGATTCAAAGCTGGTCTACACGAACAACCAGCCGTCGGGGTCGATCCGAGCCCCGACCGCGCCGCAGACCTGCTGGGCGGTCGAGCAGCACATGGACGAGATCGCGCAGGCGCTCGAACTTGACCCGGTCGAGCTGCGTCGACGCACGCTGATCGAGGAGGGCGCCGAAAGCGCGACGCGGCAGGTGTTCGGTCAGCTGGGGATGAAGCAGACGCTTGAGCGCGCCGTTGAGATGATCGACTACGAGCAGGAGCTGCCCGACAACGAGGCGATCGGCGTCGCCTGCGGCTGGTGGCCGTCGTTCGCGCTCGAGTCCGGCGCCTACGTGAAGCTCAACGCCGACGGAACTGGGACGATCGTCACCGGCGCACAGGAAAACGGCAGTGGCGCCGTGATGGGCCTGCCGCTGCTCGCCGCGCAGGTGCTCGGGATGAGCCCGGGCGACTTTTCGATCCTCTACCAGGACACCGAGGCCGGCCCGTACGACTTCGGCTCCTCGGGGTCGCAGACCACCTTCAACAACGGCCGGGCGGTCGTCGAGGCCGCCAACGAGGTCGCCGACAAGCTGCGTGAGCTCGCCGCCGAGCAACTCGAGATCGACCCGCTCGACCTGGAGCTGCGCGACGGCGCCGTCACCGCCAAGGGCTCGCCGCAGAAGGCCGTGCCGATCGCCGAGCTGGCCGCGAGCGGTGCGTCGTTGCTCGGCAAGGGCTCGGGCCGCGTTCCCGAGCAGCCCGAATGCAACCCCGACAGCGGCTGCCTGGGTCGGCTCGGCATGGAGTCGTTCCTCGAGCCCGAGCTGATCACGCACGCGGTGCACGTCCGGGTCGACCGCGAGACGGGGGTCGTGCGCGTGCTGCGGGTCGCCGCCGCGCACGACTCGGGCACGATTCTCAACCCGATCGGTGCCGACGGGCAGGTCCGCGGCGGCGTCGTGATGGGAATCGGTCAGGCGCTGTCGGAAGGCATGCAGTTCGACGCCGACGGCCGCCAGCAAAACCCGCACCTGCTCGACTACAAGCTCGTGACGGCCGCCGATGCGCCGCCGATCGAGATCGACTGGGTGCAGACGCCGGCGCAGGACGGCGGGCCCAACGGCTCGAAGGGGATCGGTGAGCCGCCGTGCGTCCCGACGCCGGGAGCGATCGCGAACGCGATCGCGAAGGCCACCGGCAACCGCGTTCGGCGTCTGCCGATGACGCCCGAGCGGGTCTGGGAGGCTCAACAATGACGCCCTCATTGACGGTTGCGGCGACCTTGGACGAGGCCACCCGGGCGCTGAGCGAAGGCGTCCGCGTCGTGGCCGGTGGCACCGACCTGGTCGTCGGCGCGCGCCAGGGCAAGGCGCCGCTGCCCAAGAAACTCGTCGCGATCCACCGGCTCGACGAGCTGCGCCGGATCGACTTCGACGACCGGGCAATGAAGCTCGGCGCGCTCGTCACACACGCCGAGATTGTCGGCAACCAGGCGATCCGCGAACGGCTGACGGCGCTCGCTGACGCCAGCGCGATCGTCGGCTCGCACGCGACCCGCAGTTTCGGGACGATCGGCGGCAACCTGATTAACGCGTCGCCGGCGATGGAGACCGGCGGCCCGCTGCTGTGCTTTGACGCGGTGGTCACGCTACGTTCGCAGGGCGGTACCCGCGAGCTCGGAATCGACGAGCTGCTCGAAGGGCCGGGTCGCACGACCGCGAGACCTGACGAGCTGCTGGAGGCCGTCCGCATTCCGCTCCCGCCTGCCGGGACCGGCAGCTGCTACGCGAGGCTCGAGTACCGCCGCCAGATGGAGATCGCGGTCGTCGGCGCGACCGCCGTGATCGTACTGGAAGGCGGCGGCGTGACCCACGCCCGCGTTGCGATCACCGCGCTTGCGCCCACGATCCGGCGCGTGCCAGACGCCGAGCAGGCCCTGCTTGGAGCGGGCTCGGTCGACGCGGCCGCAGCGGCGATCGCCGCCGCGTCGAAGCCGATCTCCGACGTTCGCGCGTCGGCCGGCTACCGCAGCGCGATGGCGGCGGTGATCGGTCGCCGGGCGATTGAGGTGGCGCTCGCGCGCGCGAGAGACGAACAGTTCCCGGTTCCGGCCAGCACCGCACTACACGGGGGGCTGAGATGAAGGTCGCAGCGACGCTGAACGTCAACGGGATCGACTACCCGGTCGAGATCGAGCCCCACCTGAGCCTGCTGCGCGCCGTCCGCGAGCACGTCGGCCTGACCGGCGCCAAGGAGGGCTGCGACGACTCCGAGTGCGGTGCCTGCATGATGCTGCTCGACGGCCAGCCGGTGAACTCGTGCTCATACCTCGCGCTGCAGGCCGAGCGGCGGCAGATCACGACGGTCGAAGGGCTCGCGCCCCCGGGCGAGGTGAGTGACCTCCAGCGCGCGTTCCTTGAGCATGGCGGAGTCCAATGCGGCTTCTGCACCCCTGGGATGCTGATCTCGGCCACGGCGCTGCTGCGCCGATCGCCGGCGCCGAGCGAGGAGGAGGTCCGCATCTCGCTGGCGGGCAACCTGTGCCGCTGCACGGGCTACGAGGGGATCGTCGACGCGGTGCTGGCGACGGCGAACGGCCCCGCGGCAACCGGGCGCGGCTGAGGCCCGCGCCCCGCACTCAGACGAGCGCGCGACTCCACGTGACGCCCGCCCCGAGGATCACCGTCGTCGGTTCGGCGAACATCGACCTCGTCGCGCGCTGCCTGCGGCTGCCGCGCCCCGGCGAGACGCTGACCGACGCAGTCTTTGAGCGGCTGCCCGGAGGCAAGGGGGCCAACCAGGCGGTCGCGGCGGCGAGGCTCGGTGCGCGGGTGCGGTTCGTCGGGCAGGTCGGGCGTGACGATCTCGTGCTGCGCTCGCTCGAGCGCGAAGGTGTCGACGTCAGCGGCGTGATTCGCGACGATGGGGAGACTGGGGTCGCACTGATCCTCGTCGACGCCGAGGGCGAGAACGTGATCGTGGTCGCCCCGGGTGCAAACCGTCGGCTGGCGCCTGAGAGCGTTGAGGTGGGCGACGCCGATGCGGTCATATGTCAGCTCGAGGTCCCGATCGATGTTGTGCTCGCCGCAGCTGCCCAAGCCCGGTTCTTCTGCCTCAACGCGGCGCCGGCGCGCGGCCCGCTCCCCGCGGTGCTTGAGCCCGACCTGCTGGTCGTCAACCGCTACGAGCACGAGCAGCTCGGCGACCGCCGGGGACTCGTTGCGCTGACGCTCGGAGCCGAGGGGGCGGTGCTGCTCGACGCCGGGAAGGAGGTGGAGAGGGCCACGCCGCCCAGCGTCCGGGCAGTCGATGGCACGGCCGCCGGCGACGCGTTTTGCGCAGCCCTTGTGGTCGCGCTGCTGACCGGCCAGGACCGAGCCGACGCGCTGCGCAGGGCGTGCGCCGCCGGCGCGCTGGCGGCCTCGCGCAACGGCGCCCAGGCGTCGCTGCCGACAACCGAGGAGGTCGACGGGGTGCTCGCGGGCTAGCTCGGTGTCCGCTCCCGGGACGGCGCTGGCTCGCCGGCGCCACGGCGCTGGCGTAGGCCCGGTTCAGTCGGCCGGCCGCACCGGATTGCGCAGCTCGCCGATCCCGTCGATCCTGATCGTCACCTCGAGGCCGGCCGCGAGCGTGACGTGGTCGGGGGGCACGATTCCGGTCCCGGTAAGCAGCACGCTGCCGGCGGGTACGGGGTTGTGGCGGCGCAGGTAGGAGATCAGCTCCTCGATCGAGCGGCGCATGCTGTCGGTCGACGCCCGGCCGCTGAACACGGTCTCGGCGGTCTCGGACGTGATCCGCAGCTCGATGTCGAACGGCACCGCCCAGTCGACCGGCACCAGCAGCGACGGTCCCAGCGCGCAGGCACCGCCGTAGATCTTGGCCTGCGGCAGATAGAGCGGGTTGGCGCCCTCGATGTCGCGGGCCGATACGTCGTTGGCGATCGTAACCGCCAAGGGGTCGCCGTCGCCGCCGATCACGACCGCCAGCTCGGGCTCCGGGACGCTCCAGCTCGCGTCTGAACGGATCGCGATCGGCTCCCCCGGGCCGACGGTCCGCCGCCCGGCGGCATCCTTGAAAAACAGCTCGGGCCGCTGCGCCTCGTAGACAAGGTCGTAGACGTCGGCGACCTCGCTCTCGCGCAAGCGGGCGTCGCGGCTGCGCTCGTAGGTGACCCCGGCGGCCCAGGTCTCTGGCGCGACCAGTGGAACGAGCAGCTTCCACGGATCCGGCGGGGCACAGGTCTCCGGATCGGCGATCGTCACGTGCGCGACTTCGGCGACCGGCTGGTCTGACTCGAGCACCGCGATCACGTCGTCGGTGGCGAGGATGCTCAGGGCGTCGCCGGAAAGCAGCCCGACGTGCGTGCGCCCGTCGGCTGAGCGAACGCGGACGAGCCGCAGCCCGACGAGCTCGTTGGAGACCATCAGTAGGTCGCGCGCCCCCCGGACAGATCGAACACGGCACCCGTCGAGAAGCTGCACGCCTCGCTGGTCAGAAACGCGATCAGCGCCGCGACCTCCTCGGGCTGGCCGACGCGCTTCATCGGGATCCGCCCGACCATGTAGTCGACGTGCTCCTGGCTCATGTCTCCCAGCATCGGCGTCTGGATGACCGCCGGCGTGATGCAGTTGACCAACACCCCGGTCTCCGCGAGGTCCTTGCCGATCGCCTTCGTCATCGCGATCACCGCGGCCTTCGAGGCCGAGTAGGCGGCAGCCATCGGGTTGCCCTCCTTGCCCGCGATCGAGGCGACGTTGACGATCCTGCCGTAGCCGCGCGGCACCATTACTCGCGCGGCAGCGCGATCGGTGAAGAACACGCCGTCGCAGTTGATCGCGAACACGCGGCGCCACTCCTCGTCGCTGACGTCGACGGTCGCCAACGAGTCGCCGCTGATGCCGGCGGCACAGACAGCGATGCCGAGCGGCCCGAGCTCGGCCTCGACGCGGTCGACGGCCGCGTCGACGACCTCTGAGCGGGTCACGTCGCCCTCGATCGCGAGCACGCCGTCAAGCTAGTCGACGCGGGCGTCGAGCGTCGCCACGAGCGCGCCGCCGGCCAGCAAAACCCTTGCGACCGCGATGCCGATGCCGCCTGCGCCGCCGGTGACCAGCGCCGTACGTCCGCTGAAGTCGTAGGTCGCGCCCATCAGATGTGGGTCAGGGTCTCGGAGATCACCGGGGCCCGCCCGCGCAGGAAATCGAGGTCGCAGCCCTCGTTTGCCTGCAGCACATGGTCCTCGTAGAGCTGGCGGTAGCCACGCTGGTCCTTGCGTGGCGGCGGTGTCCAGGAGGCGCGCCGGCGTTCGAGTTCGGCGTCGTCGACCAGCACGTCGAGCGTCCTCGATGTGACGTCGAGCCGGATCCGGTCGCCGGTCTGGACGAGCGCGAGCGGGCCGCCGACGGCCGACTCCGGCGCCACGTGCAGCACGACGGCGCCGTAGGAGGTGCCGCTCATCCGTGCGTCTGAGATCCGCAACAGGTCCGTGACACCGCCGCGCAGGAGCTTGGCCGGGATCGGCATATGCCCCCACTCGGGCATCCCAGGTGCGCCGACGGGCCCCGCATTGCGCAGCACCATCACGGTATCGGCGTCGACGTCGAGCTCAGGGTCGTCGACCCGCGCAGCAAGGTCGTGGATGTCGTCGAACACGATCGCGCGTCCCTCGTGGTTCAGCAGCCGCCGCTCAGCGGCCGAGATCTTCATCACCGCGCCGTCCGGGCACAGGTTGCCACGCAGCACGACCAGTGAGCCGCCATCGTCGAGCGGCTCCGAGCGTGCGCGGATCACGGTTTGGTCGATGATCTCGGTCGCCGTTGCGTCGAGGTTCTGGCCCAGCGTCTCGCCTGTGACCGTCAGCGCGTCGAGCTGCAGCAGGTCGCGGATCTGCTCGAGTACGGCGGGCAGCCCGCCCGCGTAGTAGAAGTCCTCCATCAGGTGCTCGCCGGCCGGCTTGAGGTTCACCAGCCACGGCGTCGTCTCGCACAGCTCGTCGAACAGATCCAACGGCAGCTCGACTCCGACGCGTCCGGCGTAGGCGATCAGGTGAATGATCGCGTTGGTCGAGCCCGAGATCGCGTGCAGCGCTCGGATTGCGTTCTCGAACGCGGCTCGCGTGAGGATGTCGGCGGGCCGGATGTCGCGTTCCACGAGCTCAACGATCTGGCGTCCCGCCGCCTCGGCGGCGTGCGCGCGCCGCGAATCGACCGCTGGGATCGCCGCGGCGCCGGGGAGCGTCAGGCCCAACGCCTCGGTCATACATGCCATCGTCGACGCGGTCCCCATCGTCATGCAGTGGCCGTTGGAGCGCGACATCGAGTTCTCGATCTCCGTGAACTCACCCTCGCTGATCCGGCCGCTGCGTAGCTCCTCGTGGTAGTGCCAGCAGTCCGTGCAGGAGCCGATCTCGTTGCCGCGCCAATGACCGTTGAGCATCGGGCCGCCGGTGACGACGATCGCCGGGATGTTCGCCGAGCACGCTCCCATGATCGACGCCGGGTTGGTCTTGTCACAGCCGGTCAGCAGCACGACGCCGTCGAGCGGGTAGGAGCGCAGCGACTCCTCGACGTCCATCGCCATCAGGTTTCGGTACAGCATCGTCGTCGGCTTCATCAGCGACTCGCCGAGCGACATGACCGGAAACTCGCGCGGGAAGCCGCCCGCCTGCATCACACCGCGCTTGACCGCCTCGGCCAGGCCGCGCAGGTGGATGTTGCAGTTGACGAGCTCTGACCACGAGTTGCAGATCCCGATCAGCGGCCGGCCGCGGAAGCTTTCGTCGTCGACTCCGGTCGACTTCAGCCACGACCGGTGCAGGAAGCCGTCCAGATCACGGCGCTCGAGCCAGTTCGCGCTCCGTCGCCCATTGCCGCGCTCGTAGCCACCGCTTCGCATCGTCGCCATGTGTTGCCTTTCGTTGACGGCCGTCGTGTTCAGTGTTCGAGGACGATCTTCGCGACGATCCCGTGCCTATCGTCCATCAGGCGCACGGCCTGGTCGAACTCGGCGGCCGGGAAGCGATGCGTCACGATCCGGTCCAGATCGACAACCCGGTCGGCGACCAGGCCGACAACCTGCGACCAAACCGCGGCCGGGTAGGCGAGGCTCCCGATCAGGGCCATGTCCTTGCCGGTCAGAAGGTCCGACGCCAGCGTCAGCGACTGGCTCTCGCCGGCGATCCCGAGCAGGACCGCGCGACCGCCGGGCCGGCACAGCTGCGCGGCGAGGGCGATCGCGGATGGGGCGCCCGACGTATCGACGACCAGGTCGAGCTCGTCTTGCTCGGCGGCGCCGCGGGCGGTCAGCACGACGTCGGTGGCGCCCAGCTGGGTCGCCAGCTCGAGCTCCTCCTCGCGTATACCGTAGGCGACGATCCTCGAGGGCGAGTACAGGCGCAGCAGCGTGATCGCCAGCGATCCGAGCGTGCCGACGCCGATCACGCCGACCGATTCGCCCGGCTGCGGGCGCGCCTTGTCGAGCCCGTGCAGGACAACCGATGCCGGCTCGATCAGCACGCCGGCGTCGAACGAGACGTGGTCAGGCAGGCGGTGCACGACCCGTGCGGGCACCGCGACCAGCTCGGCGTACCCGCCCGGACGGGTGAAGCCCAGCGCCTCGATCCGCTCGCACCAGTGGGTCTCGCCGCTGCGGCATCGCCGGCAGCTGTTGCAGCCGATCAACCCCTCGCAGACGACGCGCTCGCCAGCGCGCACCGATTCGACCTCGGCGCCGACCTCGACGACCGTGCCCGCCCACTCGTGCCCGGGAATCAGCGGATAGTGGACCCAGCGCGGGTCCGTGAAGACGCCGGTCATCATCTCGACGTCGGTCCGGCAAAGACCCGCCTGGCGGCTCGAGACGAGCACCTCCTCGGCACCGACGGCGGGCGCCTCGACCTCCCTGTAAGAGACCTGATGTGGCCGCTCGACGACGACCGCCTTCATCGCGCAACTATTCTAGGAGCGGTGCCCGCATCGGGGGATCTGGCGCAGCGCTTCTCGAGCGTCTACACGGGCGCCCTGACCGATGTGCTCGATCGCCACGGCCTGATGCAGCAGACGCTGTCGGCCGAGATCGTCGCGCTCCGTCCCGGGATGCGGCTCGCTGGTCCCGTCTACCCGGTGCTCGGTCGTTCCCGTCCCGGACACGACTACGACAGGTCGATCCGGCGGATCCTCGAGATGCTCGGTTCCGTTCCGCCGGGCAGCATCGCCGTGTACGAGACCAACGAGCGCAGCGCCGCGCATTTCGGCGAGCTGTCGGCAACGTCGCTGGCCTCGCGCGGGGCCGCAGGCGCAGTGCTCGACGGCGGCGCGCGCGACGCCGAGTACATCCTGCGCGAGGACTTCCCGGTCTTCTCGCGATACGTGACGCCGCAGGATTGCGTTCCGAGATGGGAGGTGATGGCGCACGGCGACGTGACGATCGTCGTTGGCGGGGTGCGCGTTTCACCGGGCGACTGGATCGTCGGCGATCGTGACGGGCTGGTCATCATTCCCGGCGATCGCGTCGAGGAGATCCTCGGCGAGGCCGAGCAGAAGGTCGCGACTGAAGACGAGATCCGTGCCGCCGTCCGCGAGGGCACGCTGCCGCTCGCGGCCTACGAGCGTTACGGGACCTTCTAGAGCCGCGCCTGCACCCACTTCGAGTGCGCATACCGGACGATCATCGGCGCGCCGCTCCCGAGCGATGACCGGGTGGCGACGCTCGCCGACAGCCTGTTGTTGGTGCGCGTGATCGATGCTTTCACCCGCAGCAGCGCCGAGCGGGCCTGGGCCGACCTCTGAGCTAGTGGCGCGTCCGGCCCGTCACGCTGCTGTCAATCCGCCGTCGATCACGAGCGAGCTGCCAGTGATGAAGCGGCCCGCGTCCGAGACCAGGTAGCGCACGGCCTGCGCCACCTCGTCCGGCGTCCCGAGGCGGCCCATCGGCTGGCGCGCCTTGAGTTCGTCGAGTGACTCCCCGACGTCTTTCACAAGCCGATGCACCCACGGCGTCTCGATCGTCCCCGGGCAGATGCAGTTGACCCGCACGCCCTGCTTGACGTGGTCGATCGCGAGCGCGCGCGTGAACGCGATCACGGCGCCCTTGGAGGCGCAGTAGGCCGCACGGTTTCGCAGGCCGACAAGCCCGGCCACAGAGGCCATGTTGATGATCACCCCGTCGCCCTGCTCCACCATGTGCGCGAGCGCCTGCTTGCAGCACAGGAACGTGCCCCGCGCGTTGACCGCGAACACGTTGTCCCAAACCTCGAGCGGCGTGTCGGGCGCCGAGGTCGTCGATCCGACCCCGGCGACATTGACGAGGATGTCGAGCCTGCCGTGCAGCGCGTGCGCCGCGGCGATCATCTCGCTCACTGACCGCTCGTCGCGCACGTCGACGCCGGCCGCCTGAATCCGCTCGCCGTAGCTCGCGGTCGCCTGCGCGGCGGCGAGGTCGACGTCGGCCCCCACGACGGTCGCGCCGGCCTCGGCGAGCAGCCGGGTGGTCGCCGCGCCAATCCCGGATCCGGCTCCGGTTACGACCGCGACGCGGGCGTCGAGTCCCCAGGCGGGTTCGTGTTCGGGGCCAGCGGTCGGCATCGGGCCATCATCATCTCAACGTCGGCGCAGGGCAAGCTGAGCCGCCGTTGGTACGACCTGTACGGCCCGCGGGTACCAACGCACTGGACTTTCGCAATAAAAGCGACGCGGCCCTGTTGCACCCGCCGTTCGTCGCCTCGCGAGCCATCGAACCCAGGCGGCAGCCTGCTGCTGGTCGATCAGCCTGGCGGTCTCGTCAGTTGAGGAGCGAAACCGTCGCGAAACACGCCGTCGCGTAGAACCGATGCGCACGGCCGGAAGGACACCAGAAGGTGACCAGATGAAGATCATCAGCCGTCCCGGCGCGACTGATCGGCCGACGTCGGCGCGGGGACGTCGGCACGGACGCACACGGCGCGTCGGCCTGGCGCTCGGCGCGGCGATGGCCGCGGTGGTGCTCGCCGGCTGCGGTGGCAGCTCGTCGGGCGGCAGCGTCGCGCACAGCAATTCGACGACGACCGCGAACAGCGCCACCAAGTCCTCGACGCGGCCGAGCCCGCTGGCGTTGGCGAAGTGCATGCGCGCGCACGGGGTGCCGAACTTCCCGGACCCCAAACCCCCGGGCCCCACTAACCAGGAAGCCCGATAACGCGGTCGCGCTGAGGCACAACGCCTGATCAACCCATCTGCTCGCCGATGGAGGTGGCGATACCGCATCCGAGCCGGGCGGCGCTCAACACTTCTCGGGTTAGACCGGACGTGGGCTGTGCCTGTCGGCGCCGTCGGCGATGATCGTGTTGTGCGCGATGACGTGACGGCGGCGCCTGATTGTGGGGTCCCTCGAGTTCCGGCGTCGGCCGGCGCCCTGATCTTCGATCGGGCAGGGCGGCTGCTGGTTCTGAAACCGAACTACAAGAAGGGCTGGACGATCCCCGGCGGCCAGATCGACGCCGGCGGGGAGTCCCCGTGGGAGGCGTGTCGGCGTGAGACGCTGGAGGAGTGCGGTCTCCAGATCGCTTCCGGCCGGCTTGTATGCGTGGACTTTCTTCGCCCCAAGCCGAACCGGCCCGGAGGGGTGCGATTCCTGTTTGACTGCGGCGCGTTTACCGACGAGCAGCTGAC
>JBKQJQ010000240.1:0-3751 GCA_052147875.1 Solirubrobacteraceae bacterium
ACGTTGGTTGACAACGCGTTGACGTCGGCATTCGCGCGTTTGCAGCCAGCCGCCTCCAACTCCGCGCGGATGGTGCCGCGGGTGGTCGAGTACCGCCGCGGCCCTCGGCGCCCCTGGTTCGGGGGCCAAGGCGAGGTGTCGTGCGGGGGGCCGTGCTCAGGGGCTTGGGATCGTCTTTAGGGCGTCGTCAGCCGCAGCGATGAGGCGTGTGACGTAGGTGGCGTCAAGAGCGTAGAGCTCGCGGCGGGCGGGTTGTTCGTCGCTGCGATGTGTGTACCACCACTGCCAGACTGTGACGAAAGTGTGCGTCACGACTGAGGCCATGAGCCGGGGGTGCAGGTCGTCTACTGACTGGCCCGAGTCGGCGGCGAAGACTTCAGCGAAGGTATCTTCAAGGAGTGCATGGCGTAGTCGTCGTGCGGCGATGAGTGTTTCGTCGGTGCCAATGATTTCGCCTTGGCGGACGAGTGCCTCGCCGTCGGCTCCGAAGACCTCCGGGACGATGTCTGTGATCCATGCCAGGAGTGATTCGGCCAGTGTTTCGCTGGGGGGCCGCTCGAGGATCCGCGTTCTGGCGCTTTCGCGGGCCTCGTCTTGACCGCAGAAGAGAATGTCCTCCTTGGCGGGGAAGTACGCGTGCAGGGTGCTTGGCGCAATCTCTGCCGCATCGGCGATCTGAGCGAGTGTCGTCGCCTGATAGCCGTTTCTCGCGAACAGATCTAGTGCCGCGCTGACGATCGTCGCGCGTGTCCGCACACGCTTGCGTTCGCGCAACCCCGTTCCCCGGGCGCTCGCATACGTCATCCCAGAATCCATGCTAGCGCCGAAGCGCGAATATGAACAGAAGCCGGTCTCTGATCGAAACCGAGTGGCACTTGTCTTTGAGGCCCGCTCGATATAGACTCGCGGTCCTCGCCGCGAATGTGAGCGGCGATCCAGAGATTTGGGCGTGCGAAGGAGGGGAGAACGTGAGCGATAAGCACCGGAGCGGGTCCGAGCGCGGCGTTTCTCGCCGCCAGCTTATGAAGCGGGGCGGGGCACTCGCCGGAGGAGCACTGATCGCCGGAGGCGTCGCGGGGGCGCCGGCGGCTCCGACGGCTGAGGCGCAGGCGGCCGAACTGCTGAGCAACACACTGAGGGCGCTGTCGCCCTCTCAGGCAGAGACGCTCGAGGCAGTCCTCGAACGCCTTTTGCCGACTGATGCGACTGGGCCGGGCGCCAAGGAGGCGAACGTCCTGCGCTACATCGACTGGTCGCTCGCGGGGGATCTGTCGGTGTTCGTCGGACCGTATACAAACGCGATCGCGGCGATCGACGCCTACGCGGAGCAAACGTTCGGTGCCGCGTTCGCCGCTCTCTCCGCGAGCCAGCAGGACAGCGTTCTAACGGACATGGAGGCCAACTCAGCGACCGGCTTTACACCGAGTTCGCAGGCAGTCTTCACGATGATCCGCACGCACGCCGTGCAGGGCATGTTCGGTGACCCGGCCCATGGAGGGAATGTGGGCTTCGTCGGTTGGAAGCTCGTCGGGTTCCCCGGCCCGCGGTTCGTCATTGACGCTCATGATCAGAAGTTGAACGTGCCGGTGAAGCCGCAGTTGGGGTCGACGTACTCGCAGAGTCTGTTCAAGCACACCAAAGTGGACCGGTAGCCATGCCTGAGAAACACAAGCCAGTGGACGTTGTTGTCGTCGGACTTGGAGCAGGAGGCGGCACCGTGGTATGGCCGCTCGCCGAGGCTGGCCTCAAGGTGGTCGGTATCGAGGCAGGGCCACACGTCAGCTTCTCGGACTATCCGTTCGACGAGATTCGCAATGACATTCGCGACTACATGGGCCGCTTCAAGGCTAACAAGGAGGTCCCGACCACGCGGCGCCTGTCATCTGAACAGGCCACACGTCCGCTTGGCGCGACCGGTCCCATGATGAACGCGGTCGGTGGCACGTCGATTCACTGGATGACGCAGAGCTGGCGCTACCTACCATGGAACTTCAAAGTTCGCTCCGAGACGATCAAGAGATACGGCGCCAGCGCGATTCCAGCGGATTCGACTGTGATCGACTGGCCGTACGGCTACGAGGAGCTCGAGCCCTGGTATGACAAGGTCGAGTACCGCCACGGTGTTTCGGGACAGGCCGGCAACGTCAACGGCAAGATCAATCCCGCCGGCAACATCTTCGAAGGGCCACGAACGCGCGGATACCCGAACAAGCCACTGCGTCGAAGTGGCTGGACCGACCTCACGTACGAGTCTGCCAAGGACGTCGGAGTGCACCCGTACCCGGGCCCGACGGGCATTCGATCGGCTCCGTATCACGGGTTCTCTGCGTGCACCTACTGCGGCTTCTGTGGCTGGACCGGCTGCTGGATTGGTGCGAAGGCGTCTACGAATCTCCATTTCATCCCTCAGGCGGTTAAGACCGGGAACCTCAAGATCGAGGAGCTCGCGCGCGTGCTCGAGGTCAACGTCGATAAGGACGGTAGAGCCAGCGGCGTGACGTATCTCAAGGGAGGGCGCACGCACTTCCAGCCTGCGAAGGTCGTGATTCTCGCGGGCTACATCTATGAGAACACGCGTCTGCTCCTCCTGTCGACGTCGAAGGCTTATCCGCACGGCCTCTCGAACAACCACGGTCAAGTGGGCCAGAACTACATGGGCCACGGCCTCGCGTCAGCGTCCGTGATGGGCGTGTTCCAAGGCCAGAAGCTCAACTTGTACAGTGGGACGATCGGCCAGTACACGGCGGTCGATAACTGGGACGCGGACAACTTCGATCACTCGGGCCTCGGCTTCATCTCGGGCGGCATGGTGAGCGCGACGATGGAATCCAAGCCCATCAACGGGGTCGCGAACACGATCCCGCCGAGCGTCCCGATGTGGGGATCGGCCTACAAGGCCTGGCTCGCTGAGAACGCTGACTCCGTTGGCTCGATTTCCGCTCAAGTCGAGACCCTTTCGTACCCCCAGAACTACTGCGACCTCGACCCGGTCGTCAAGGATGACCTTGGGCGCCCGGTGCTTCGCATCACATTCGCTCTGCAGCAGAACGAAATCGCCGCTGCGCTGTGGCTGCAGGCGAAGATCCAGACCTGGATGGCGGCGGCTGGTGCGTCGGACATCTGGACATACCCGCCCGTCGAGTATTCGCCGAGCACGCACGCGTTTGGAACGACGCGCATGGGCAGCGACCCGGCGACGTCCGTGCTGAACCAATGGCAGATCTCGCACGAGGTCCCCAACCTGCTCGTTCTCGGTGGCGCGGCGTTCCCAACGACGTCCGGTCGCAATCCGACCGAGTCGATCCAGGCGACATCGTGGAGGGCCGGCGACCACCTCGCCAAGCACTTTCACGCCATCGCCACCTGACGGAGTCCCACGCCATGGTCGAACATCTGATGCGGAGTCCCGAAGTGGTGCCGATCCAGGAGGCAGACGTCGGAGCACCGTCAGTTCCACGACGTGGGCTCTGCCTCATTTGCGGCAGTTGGCTCGAGGTCGGCGGGGATCAGGACGCGTGTGCCGTAACGCTTGCCAGGGCCAACGGCGACGCCTCCGAGCACGTTGCCCACATAGCGTGCCTTGAGCGCGTTGTCCACCCCTCTGTGACGCTCCTGGGAGATCCACCAACAGTCATTCCGGAGAACCAGCTCGCGTCGAAGTTTCTTACGCCCAGCGGACGCTAGTGCGCCGCTCTCGAGATCTACACGGGAGGTTGAAAATGAAAGCCGCACGCATCGTCTCTGTCGCGCT
>JBKQJQ010000241.1:0-3812 GCA_052147875.1 Solirubrobacteraceae bacterium
GCTCGCCGCGGCGAGCGTGCAGGCGGCCCCGGGAACGCAGCAGCAGGCCGTCGAGGACCGGCAGCCGGTAGGTGCCGCTCACGGCCGTGAGCTCCGCGAGCAGCTCGGTCTCGCCAGCTTCGAGCAGGATATCGAGCACGTCGGCGAGGAACGGTGCGACCGACACGCCCCGGAAGCTGGCGACCTCGGGCGCTACCCGCCCAAGCAGCTCCGCCGCTTCGTCGAGGCGGCCGATCGCATGAAGTGCAATCGCGCGTGCGGCGTAGTCGATCAGCATCTGTTCATGCCACGCGGAGGTGGTGCTGCGCTGCTCCAGCCAGGTCGTCAACCCAGCGAGGTCGCCGCGCGCCGCGAGGATCACGGGCAGAAACGTCGACGCCATCGTCGCGGTGGTGTCTTCGACTCCCTCGCGGAACGATTCGATCAGCTTGAGTGCCTCGTCCCATTCGCCGCGAAACGCGCGCACCTCGACGGTTTGCGCGAGGATCTCGCGCTCCCACTCGCGGTTGCCCCGCTGTCGCGCAAGCGCGAGCCCTCGCTCGAGCAACGACGCGGCCTCAGAGGTGGCCTGCGTGCCCAGCCGGTAGTCGGCGAGGTTGTAATAACCGCGGAGCGCCTGATCTGTCAGGTCGGCATCGAGCGCGACCTGGAGCCCGAGCGCCAGCATCGCGCCGGCCTCGGTTACGCGATTGTCGAAGTACAGCGCGATCGCCTTGGTCATCGCGGCAGCGGAGATCACCTCGTGCAGGCGCAGTGGGTCGGCGATGCTGAGCGCGAGCTCGGACTCCTCCCGGGCCGCGGCGTAGTCGCCTGTCATGAACGCAATCCGCGCGCGACGGCTCGCGAGTCCGGCCAGCAGCGCCGGATCGGTGAGCTGCAGGCGCGCGCGATCGATCAACTCAGCCGCCGGCTCCAGCTGGCGGTCGGCGACGAATACGTCGGCCAGCAGCGCCCGCGTGCGGGCCGCGTCATCGGTGCGGCCGGCGGCATCGAGCATCGCGATCGCCTCTCGCAGCAGTGCCTGTGCGGCATCGCGATCGGCGGTCCTCGCCGCGGCGCCGCCCGCTTCGGCCAGCAGCATCGCGTGCTCGGGAGCCTCGTCGGCGAGCTCCGCCGCGCGTTCGAAGTAGCGCTGCGCCTCGTTGCCGAGCGCGAGCGACAGCGCGCGCCGTCCCGCGTCCGCCAGCGTCTGCCGCGCCAGCCCGCGGATCGCCTGGGCGTCCGGCGCCTCGGGCTCAGCGTCGACAGCGGCCAGGTAGTGGCTCGCGAGGACCTCTGCGATCTCAGTCGCGTCGCCCCAGACCGCTCGGAGCTGCTCGGCCGCCGCGAGATGGCGTGCCTTGCGGTCGCGGCGCGAGAGCGTGCCGAGTGCGACCTGGCGAAGCAACGCCTGCAGGAACGAGTACTGCCCGCGCTCGCCCTGACGGGCGTCGTCGCTGTACGCGAGCACCTGCTTGGCGACCAGGGCGTCGAGCAGGCGCTTGACCTCGGCGGCCGGTCGCTGCGAGACCGCGGCCAGCGTCGTCGGAATGAACGACTGCCCGATCACCGCCGCGTCCTGGAGCAGCGCCCGCTCGTTTGCGTCGAGGTTGTCCAGGCGGGCGGCGACCAGCGCGTGCAGCGTCTCAGGCACCTCGAGGTCCGTGACGTCGCCGGTGATCACGTAGCGCGTCCCTTCCTGTGCGATCAGCCCCTTGTCGAGCAGCATCCGCACCGTCTCGACCGCATACAGCGGCACGCCCTCGGCGCGGCGCCGGATCTGCGCCACGAGCTGCTCAGGCAGTCCGGGGACGAGCCCCTCCAGCAGTTCGGCCATCGCGCCGTCGCGCAGCGGACCGAGCGTGATCGTCGGCGTCCACTCCGGGCGCGCGACCACCAGCTCCGGGCGCCCCAGCGCGAGGATGAAGATCGGGAACTCCCCCGACCACTCGAGCAGATAGTCGATGAAATCGAGCAATCCGCTGTCGGCCCACTGGAGGTCCTCGAACGCAAGGATCACCGGCTGCGTGCCGGCCAGGCGCTCGAAGAACAGCCGCCAGCCGGAGAACAGGTCGGCGCGGTCGGGTGCCGTGCGTTGCTCGAGGCCGAGCAGATGAGCGAGCCGCGGCTCGACGAGCCGTCGCTCGCGCTCCTCCAGCACGTGCGTTTCGACCGTCGTGCGCAGTTTCTCGCGCGCCGACGCCTGCTCCTCCTCCTCGAGGATCCCGGCGCGCGCGCGGACCATCTCGGCCAGAGCCCAGTACGCAACGCCCTCGCCGTAACTCAGGCAGCGGCCCTGATGCCACCAGCGCCGGTCCTCGATCCCATCCAGGTACTTGAAGAACTCCCACAGCAGCCGCGACTTCCCTGAGCCCGCGTCGCCGACCACGGTGACCATTCGCGCCACTGCTCGTGCCGCGCTCGCCTCGCCCTCCTCGACGATCACGCTCAGTTCTGCGTCCCGTCCCACCAGCGGCGCTTCGAGCCCGGCGCTGCGGCTCGCCCCACGGACGCCGGCGACGACACGCAACGCTGTCCAGGCATGTAGCGGCTGCTGGCGTCCCTTGACCTCGTGTGTGCCGGCGTCCTCGTAGGCAATCGCCGCCTCCGACGCGCGTCGTGCGACATCGTCGACGAGCACCGTGCCGGGAGCCGCGAGCGACTGCAGTCGCGACGCCGTGTTGACCGTGTCGCCGAGCACCATGCCCTCGCCTTCCGCGCCGAGCTCAACGGCCGCGTTGCCGGTCAGCACCCCGGCCCGGACGCGCAACTCCGGCATTCCGACCCCCACGCCGAGCACGTTGATGGCCTGCGTGAGCGCCAGCGCAGCGCGGACCGCGCGTTCGGCGTCGTCCTCGCGTGCGACCGGGGTCCCCCAGACCGCCATCACGGCGTCGCCGATGAACTTCTCGACCGTGCCGCCGTAGCGCTCGATCAGGATCCGGCAGCGGTCGAAGTACTGCGACAGCAGGTCGCGGACCTCCTCGGGGTCGCGGTGTTCTGACAGGGTGGTGAACCCGACGAGGTCCGCGAACAGGACGGACACGAGCCGTCGTTCGGCGATCGGCACGCTTGGCCCGGCCGCCGTCGCTCCCTCGGCCAGCGCGGCGCCGCACGCGATGCAGAAGCGGTCATCCGGTTCGCAGTCAGCGCCGCATGCCGAGCAGGCGAGCGCCAGCGGTGCGCCGCACCCGGCGCAGAACAGGCCCCCAGACCGATTCTCCTTACCGCACCCTGGACACGTCATGGCGAGGTGATCCTACCGGCGAAGATCGACCACAATGGCCGACTAATTCACCAACCAGAGGGGAGCGAAGCGATGCCGATCGACACGCTTTTGGTCTACGTAGGGGTGTACAACGACGTTGCCGATGCCGAGGCCGACTATCAGGCCGTAAAGGAGTTGCACACCGAGGCCGGCCTGATCGACGCCTACGACGCGGCCGTGATCGAGCGCCGAGACGACGGCAAGACGAAGATCGTCAAAAAGCACGAGACGCCAACACGAGTGGGCGGCGTGCTCGGCGGAGGCGTGGGACTGGCGACGGGCTTGGTCGTCGCTCTGTTTCCGTTCGCGGCCGTCGGCGGCGGCCTGCTGCTGGGCACGACGGCCGGTGGAGCGATCCTCGGTGCGGTGGCCGGCCACGCGGCCGCCGGAATGAGTCGCGGCGACCTCAAGGAGCTGGGTGAGCAGCTCGACACGGGACAGGCAGGCCTGGTCGTGGTCGCCGTCTCCGACATGGGTGCCAAGGTCGAGCGCGCGATGAAGCGCGCGGCCAAGGTGCAGGAGAAGGAGCTCAAGGCCGACACGGAGGAGCTCGAGCGCGACGCAG
>JBKQJQ010000242.1:0-4159 GCA_052147875.1 Solirubrobacteraceae bacterium
GCGGTGTCGGTGCCGGTTGCGGTGGCCGTGTTCGTCACCTTGCCGGCGGCCTGATCTTGGGCGTTGACCACGTGTTGCAGCTCCCCGGTGCAGGTCTCGGAGGCCCCGGGCGCGAGCCCCGGCGGCGCCGGGATCGGGCACAACACTGGTCCGAGCGCCGAGTCCGCGACCGCGACCGAGGCCAGATCGACGTTCCCGGTGTTGGTGACCAGGAAGCTGTAGGCGATCACGTCCTCGACCCGAGCGTCGCTCTGGTAACCGGAACTGTCATCGCTCGAACCCGTTTCCGGGCATTTCGCAGAATGAATGAATGAATACCCCCAGCCGGATTCGAACCGGCGATCTCCTGCGTGAAAGGCAGGCGTCCTGACCGCTAGACCATGGGGGCGAGACTGAGCAATTGTAGGTGGCGCCTGCGCCGCCCCATAGCGATCGCTGCACGCACACGAACCCGGGTCGCGTCCCGTCAATAGCATGTCTCACCGAGGGAAGCTCATGACCCGAGAGGAGGCACCGAGGTGATCCAGCACATCGTGTTGCTCAAGTGGAAGCCCGGCACGACTGACGCGCAGATCGACGAAGCGTTCGCCCAGGCTCAGCAGCTGGTCGACGAGATCGACGGCGTCGAACGGGTCACGCTGGGGCGAAACCGCGGTGATGCGGATCACGGCTACACGCATGCGCTGATCGTCAAGCTCGACGACGACGCGCTCGCCGCCTATCTCGCCCACCCGACCAGGCGCCGCTACATCGCCGAGTCGCTCGACCCGATCGAGCAGGAACGGATCGAGATCGACGTCCCCGAGGACGCGCATCTCGAGCGCCCGCCGGCCTCGAAGTCCAGTTGGCACTGGAATCGGCCTCCCTCGGCGAGTGCGGCGGCGGCCGCGCTGCGGTGGGAAGAGGCGCACCCGGACGGCTGACAAACCGTCGCGCGATGCCGGTGAGCCCGCCCGTCAACCTTTACAGCGACACCCAGACCCGCCCAACCCAGGCGATGCGCGAGGCGATGGCCCGCGCCGAGGTCGGCGACGAGCAGCGGGGGCTGGACCCGACGACGAGGCTGCTCGAGGAGCGGGTCGCGGAGCTGCTTGGTCAGGAGGCGGCGCTGTTCGTACCCAGCGGAACGATGTGCAACCAGATCGCGCTGCGGCTCCACATCCGGCCCGGCGGCGACGAGCTGATCCTCGACCGGACGGCGCATCCGGTCAACTTCGAAGCCGGTGGCCCCGCGCAGCAGGCAGGAGCGATGATCCGCACGCTCGAGGGCGACGGCGGGATGTTCACGGCTGAGCAGTTCGAGGCGGCGATCCGGGTTGACGGAACCCGCCACATGCCTCGCTCGCGGCTCGTGTCTGTCGAGCAGACGACCAACCTCGGCGGCGGGCGAGTCTGGCCGATGCCGGCGATCGAGAGCGTCCTCGAGGTGGCGCGTCGGCACGGGCTCCGTGCGCATCTCGACGGCGCGAGGCTGATGAACGCGGTCGTCGCATCCGGCGTTTCGGCGGCTGATTACGCGTCCGGCTTCGACACGGCCTGGATCGACTTCACCAAGGGCCTCGGCGCCCCGGTCGGCGCGGCGCTGGCCGGCTCACGCGAGCTGATCGACGAGGCCTGGCGGTTCAAGCAGATGATGGGCGGCGCGATGCGACAGTCGGGGATCATCGCCGCCGGGTGCCTGTACTCGCTCGACCATCACGTCGAGCGGCTGGCTGACGACCATCACAACGCGCGCCTGCTGGCCAACGGGCTGTCGCAGCTGCCCGGGATCGAGCTCGACCCGACGACGGTCGAGACGAACATCATCGTGTTCGGGGTCCCCGATGCCCGCGCGCTGCTCGCCGAGGTCGCCGACGATGTCGAGCTCAACCTCGTCGACGCGCGGCACATCCGCGCCGTGACGCACATGGACGTCGACGAGGCCGGCGTCGGCCGCGCACTCGAGGCGATCGCCGGCGCGCTCTGACGCTAGGCGTCGGTCGCGCGCGTGCGCCCGGTGCGCTCGATCATCACCGAGGTGGCCTTGACGACGGCAGTCGCCGTCACCCCCGGCGCGAGTCCGAGCTCCTCGATCGAATCGCGCGTGATCGCGGCGGTAACGAGAAACGGGCCGGCCTCGAGTTCGACCAGCGCCATCACGCCGTCGGCCTCGACCGAGCGGACGACGCCCGCGAAGCGGTTGCGGGCCGAGCGCGGGGTGCCGGTCTGGTGTCTTTGCGGGCGAGCGCTGAGCCGCCTCACCTCGGAGGCGGGGACCAGGCGCCGGTTGCGTCCGTCGCGCTTGGTCTGGAGCTGTCCTTTGCGGTCCCACCGTCTCAGCGTGTCGACGCTGACCCCGAGTGCCGTGGCGGCCTCGCCGAGTGAGAGGTCTTGAGTCATGTGCCGAACCTACACGCTTCTCGCGAGGCTTGCCGGGGTGATACGAATGATCTTGCTCGAAGCGCTGTAACCGCTTCAACTGCAAACGGCAATCACGACGGTGCGACGGTGCCGGCGGCGCCGACGCACGACGTGAGCCCGTAGCGCCCAGCGAGCGTCGTGGCCGGGCTCGCCTGCAGAGCGGCCGTCGCGGCGCTGACCCACGCACGATTGCCGCTTCGGGCCGCCGTCTCGAGACCGCGATAGTCCGTCGCCTCGGCGGCGACGGCGGTCAGGTACTGCTCCAGCTGCCGCCGGTCGAGGACTGGGAGCGGCAGCGCGCGCAGCTGCTTGACCTCAGTGTCGACGATCGGGGTCACCATGCTGAGGTAGTGCCCGAGCGCCGACAGTGACACGGCGCCCGCTCCGGCCGGCGCGACGTTGCGGATCGCCCTGGTCGCGCTCGCGCAGATCGCATTCGCTCGCGCGACGTAGTCCTGCTTGGTCTCGGCGCGCGAGCTGCAACTTGCCAGCCAGATGATCACGGCCAGCAGCACGCACGCGAGCCCGCGAGTTGCGGTTCTAGTCCGCATCTGACCGGTCACGCACGGCGAGCCGAACCCCGGCGCCAATCGCGACCACCGTCTGCGTCAGAGCTGGGATCGCTTCGATCAGCGAGGTGAACTGTCCCAGCTCGTGCGAGTGTGAGATCACGTTGTCCACCGCCAGGACGCCACCCGGGGCGAGCGCGCGCAGCAGATCGACAAGGTAGCCCGGATACGCCGGCCGCTCGGCATCGAGGAACACGAACTCGAGCTCGCCGTCGGGGGCGTTGGCGAGCGTCGTCGCGGCGTCCTCGGTGCGGAGCTCGACCCGCGACGCGAGCCCGGCGCGCTCCAGGTTCTCGCGCGCGAGCGCGGTCCGGGAGTGGTCGGCGTCAACGCTGACGACGCCACCACCGGTCATCTCGGCGGCGTCGGCCAGCCAGAGCGTCGAGTATCCATTCGACGTGCCGAGCTCGAGTATCCGGCGCGCGTTGGCGGCTCTGATGAGGACGCCCAGCAGCTCCGCGGTCGGCGGCTCGACGTTGCGGAAGCGCTCGAGGCGGGGCAGGTTCTCGTCGTGCGCGTGGCTGACCGCATAGAGCTCGTCGGCGAGGCGGCGGCGGGCGTCGTGCATCGGTCCCGCACTCTGGCATACCCCTGCGATCCGCATGAGCGCAGCGTACGATCGCACCAGCGAGATGAGCGAGCGCCTGATCAACATCATCGCCGGGGCCCGCGAAAACTCCTCGCGGTAGTCATGGCCGGCGACGGGCTCGACGAGCTGTTGGCCGAGCAGATCGAGTACTACCGCGCCCGAGCGGAGGAGTACGACGCGACCAGCGACCTCGGCGACCGGGCGCGCGCGAGGCTCGCGGCGGCGCTCGACGCGTTCGGCCCCGAGGGCGACGTGCTCGAGCTCGCGTGCGGCACGGGCCAGTGGACGGAGGTGCTGGCGAGCGGGGCGACGACGCTGACGGCCGTCGATGCGTCGGCCGAGATGCTGGAGCTCAACCGGGCGCGCGTGTCGCGACCGGACGTGCGCTACATCCAGCATGATCTGTTCGACTGGACGTCCGACAGGCGCTACGACGTCGTCTTTTTCGCCGCCTGGCTGTCACACGTTCCGCCTCAACGCGTGAACGACTTCTGGTCGCGGGTGGATGCGGCGCTCGCCGACGACGGCCGCGTGTTTCTGATCGACGAGCTGCCTGCCGTCGGTGCGCTCGAGGATCGGATCGGCGACACCGCTGCGGTCA
>JBKQJQ010000243.1:0-7364 GCA_052147875.1 Solirubrobacteraceae bacterium
GCCGATCTGCCGCTCAAAGCCTCCGGCCCGGGACGGCTCTATGAGCCGCTGGCGCGCGAGGAGGTCGTCTACGCCGGCCAGCCGCTGGCGGTCGTGGTCGCCGAGAGCGAGGCGATCGCTCAGGACGGCGCCGAGCTGGTCGAAGTCGAGCTCGAGCCGCTCGAGGCCGTCATCGACCTCGAGGCGGCCGCCCGAGCAGGCGCGCCCCGAGCGCGGATCAGCGCGTCGGCAACCGGTGACAGCGCCGACATGGGCGATGCCCACGCAGCCGTCGCGGCCGGCAGCCTCGGCGAGGACGAGGATCTGTCCGAGAACGTGCTGGGCACGGCGAAGCTCGAGCACGGCGACGTCGACGCCGCGCTCGCGGCCAGTCATGCGGTCGCGCGCGGCACCTTCAAGACGCCGTGGATGTACCAGGGTTACATCGAGACCCAGACGGGGACCGCGTGGCTGCAGCCAGACGGCGAGCTCGTCGTCTCGGCGGCCACCCAGGCGCCGTTCTCGATGCGTGACTCGCTCGCGAAGCTGCTCGGGATGCCGGTCGAGAGCATCCGCATCCGCTCCGAGAACCTCGGCGGCGCGTTTGGCGGAAAGTTCGGTCTGATCGAGCCGCTCGTCTGCGCCGTCGCGCTCGCGGTCGGCCGTCCGGTCCGCCTGGCGATGACCCGCAGCGAGGACATGCTGGCCAGCAACCCGGCACCCGCCGAGCTGCTGACGCTCGAGATCGGCGCTGACCAGGACGGGACGCTGACCGGCATCCGGTCGCGGGTCCTGGTCGACGGCGGCGCCAACGAAGAGGCGGGCTTCGAGTCGATTGCCGCGATGCTGTCGGCCGGCCCGTACCGGTGGGGGTCCTACGAGCTGAGCGCGCTGAGCGTCTCGACCAACCGCGTGACGCCGGGCGCCTACCGCGCGCCGACCGCGCCGCCGGGCGCGTTCGCGGTCGAGTCGCTGATCGACGAGCTCGCCGCACAGCTGGGGCTCGACCCGCTCGAGCTGCGCCTGCGCAACGTCGCCGGCGAGGGCGACCGGGCGCCGTCGGGCCAGGCGTTCCCGATCTTCGGCGCCCGCAACTGCCTCGAGCGGCTGCGCGATCACCCGCTCTGGGCCCGGCGCGGCGAGCTCGCGGACGGCGAGGGAGTCGGCGTCGCGATCGGCTGGTGGCCGGGCGGCTACGAGCCCGCGGCCGCCGCCTGCCGGCTGGACCACGACGGCAATCTGACCGTGATCACGGGGGCGGCGGACATGAGCGGCGTCGAGTCCGGTTTCGCGACGATCGCGGCCGAGACGTTCGGCGTCGATCCGAGCCGGGTCCGTGTCGTCCGCGCCGACACGTCGAGCGCCCCGTACGCCGGCTCGAGCGGTGGCAGCAAGGTCACCTACACGGTCGGCCGCGCGGTGCAGCGGGCAGCTGAGCAGGCACGCGAGCGGCTGCTCGAGATGGCGGCCGAGGAACTCGAGATCGCGCCAGAGGACCTCGAGATCGTCGACGGCGCCGTGCGTCCCCAGGGCGTCCCGGCGCGCGCGATCCCGATCGCCGACCTGGCGGCGAAGATCCTCCAGTTCGGCAGCCCCCATCCGCCGGTCGAGGGGCACGGGCGCGTCGCCCAGCCGCAGGCCCCGCAAGCGGCGGCGCACCTGTCCCACGTGCGCGTCGATGCCGACACAGGCGCGGTGACGCTGCTGCGCCACGTCATCGCCCAGGACGTCGGCCGGGCGCTGAACCCGGCGCTGGTCACCGGCCAGATGCAGGGCGGGACGGCCCAAGGGCTGGGTTGGGCGCTGCTCGAGGAGCTGGCCCATGACAGCCACGGCCAGCTGACGACCGGCACGTTCGTCGATTACGGCCTGCCGACGGCCGTCTTTGTGCCGCTGATCGAAACTGAGATCGTCGAAGTCCCGGTGCCCGAGGGCCCGTTCGGCGCCAAGGGCGTCGGCGAGGCGCCGGTCGTCGGCGTTCCCGGCGCGGTCGCGAACGCGATCGCGGCGGCCACCGGCGGAGTCCGCATGCGCCGGCTCCCGATGACGCCCGAGCGCGTCTGGCGCCAGCTCAACGGCAACGACCACTAGCCGCATCGCCGGTGGCGTCCGCGAGCGAGACTGCTGCGGTGGCGGTTGCCGGACGTAGCGTGGACGTCGCGCAGTGGCCGGGTGACGAGCATCGCGCAGCGATCGTGATGCTGCACGAAGGGCTAGGGTCGGTCGGGCTGTGGCGCGACTTCCCGGAGGCTCTGCAGCGCGCCACCGGCAGGCGCGTGATCGCGTTCTCGCGCTTCGGCCATGGCCGCTCGGGGCCCAGCCCGTGGCCGCGCGAGGTGATCGGCTTCCACCATCGGGAGGCGTTGACAATGCTGCCGGAGCTGCTGAGCGCTCTCGATCTCAGCGAGCCGCTGCTGGTAGGCCACAGCGACGGCGCGTCGATCGCGCTGATCCACGCGGGCCGGCATCCGGTCGCGGGACTGGTGCTGCTGGCTCCCCACGTGTTCGTCGAGCCGCTGACGCTCGAGTCGATCCGGCAGACGCGCGTTGACTACTCGAGCGGTGAGTTGCGCGCGCGGATGTCACGCCACCACGACGACGTCGACGCCGCCTTCTGGGGCTGGTGCGACATGTGGCTCGATCCGGCGTTCGCCGCTTGGAACCTCGAGCCCGACGCGGCGCTCGTCACCGCTCCGACGCTGATGATCCAGGGCGCCGATGATCCGTACGGGACGCTCGAGCAGCTCGACCGGATCGAGACGCGACTCGCCGGTCCTTCGAGACGGGTGGTGGTCGGCGGCGGTCACAGTCCGCACCTCGACGCGGGTGACGAGGTGGTCGCCGCGGTCGCGCAGTTCGCGTCGGCTACGTTGTAGCCGCGATGGATCCGCTGACCGCGATTCCCGAGGGGTTCGAGCCCGTGATCGCGCTCGACCGCTGCTTCGACGCCGTCTACGGGCTCGAGGTGCTCGACGATGGAGTCGACGACGGCGTGCTGCGGGCGCGGGTCGCGATCCGCGATGAGCTGCGCCAGCAGTTCGGGCTCATCCACGGCGGCGTGATCGCGTCGCTGGCCGAGGCGCTCGCCTCACGCGGCACATGGCTCGGTGTCTATCGGCAGCAGAAGATCGTGATGGGTATGTCGAACGAGACCAACTTCATGCGGCCGCTGCTGGAGGGTCACATCCACGCGAGCGCAAACGCACGCCACCGGGGCCGGACCCGCTGGGTGTGGGAGGTCGAAGTTCGGGACGACGACGGGCGGCTGTGCGCGGTGACGATCGTCAACATCGCGATCCGCGACACACCCGCGGCCTAGTAGGTCAGACGTACCACCCGCGCTTGGCGCGGACCGGGTGCGGTCGCGCTTGGCGCACGACCGCAACCGCGCGGCCCAACTTTCCCCGACGCGCAACCGTTGGGTTGCTTGGGATATTTTCCATCGATACCAACGAAAAGATCCACGCTGCAGCTAGCCACGCCCGGCCGCGACTACCGGCGGCGCCGCCGGGGCATGCTCGGCCGGACGCCAGCGCGCGATCGCGACGCCGGCCAGGCACAGGATTCCGCCCGGCAGCGCCAGCAGCGGCGGCACCTCGCCCAGGATCACCCAGCCGAGCAGCAGCGCGAGCGGTGGCACGAGGTAGGTCGTAGAGCCCATCCGCCCGGCGCTCGTGTGCGACAGCGCATAGGCCCAAGTGACGAATCCGATCGCCGTCGGCGCGAGGCCGAGGTAGACCATCCACCCGACGGTCGCCCGGCTCGCGTGTCCAAGCTGGTGCACGAGCGACGGCGCGTACGGCAGGCAGCTCACGGCGCCGATCGTGCACGCGAGCCAGGTCACGACCAGCGGTGACGCGTGGCGCAGGACCGGTTTCTGGGCCACCACCCCGCCGGCGTAGCCGAGCGCGGCGATGATGCACAGCCCGGCACCTAGCGCGGCGTCGTTGCTGTGCTTGGAGGTCGCGAGCGCGATCAGTGCCGCCCCCGCGAACGACACCGCGCACCCAACCAGCAGCAGCCTCGGGAAGCCCTCGTTGAGCAGCAGGCCGGCGAGGATCGCGATGAAGATCGGGCCGACGTTGACCAGCAGCGCGGCGATCCCGGCATCGAGGTGGCGTTCGGCGGCATTCAGCGCCACGTTGTAGAGCCCGAACCACAGCACCCCGCAGACGGCGATCCCGGCGAGCGCGCGACGCGGCGGCATCGGCTCGCCGCGCACCAGCACAATCGCCCCCAGCGCCAGGCTTCCGACCGCCAGCCGGCCGAGCGCAAGCGCGCCCGGATCCAACTGCCGGCCGGCATACCGGATGCCGACGAACGCCGACGACCAGACAAGCACGCTGACCGCCGCGGCCAGCAGCACGCGCGGGTTCTCGCCGGTGCCTTGCGGATCGGCCATCGTGTGTATTGAACGTCAGCCGGCAAGGCAAACGTGAGATTCACGCCCGCAGCGGTGAGATTCACGCCCGCAGCGCAGTCAGTGCCGCCACCCCGTTGATCACCGTGAAGGCGACGATCAGCGCTAGTCACGGAGCGCAGTCCGTGAGTCCGGCTTAGACGCGCAGCGCCTCGGTCGGGCTCAGCCGCGCGGCCTTGGCGGCCGGATAGAGCCCGGCCAGCGCGCCGATCACCAGCCCGGCGGCGGGCGCGGCGATGAGCGCGTAGAGCGGCACCACGAACGGCTCGTTCTGCCCCACCGAGTAGATTTCGGTCGCGCCCGCCCCCAAGAGCAGCCCGACGATGCTGCCGAGCGCCGCCAGCAGCGCCGACTCGGTCAAAAACTGAGTGCTGATGTGGCGCCGGGTCGCGCCGAGCGCGCGTCGCAGGCCGATCTCACCACGGCGCTCGAGGACGGAGATGACCATGATGTTCGCGATCCCGATCGCGCCGACCAGCAGCGCGACCGCGCCCAGTCCAAGCAGCAGCGTCGTGAACTGGCCCTTGGCCGCCGCGCGCGCCTCCAGCACGTCCGATGGGCGGGTCACGCTGACCCCGCTCGAGTTCTGCGGGTCGGCCGTCGGCGCCAGCAGGTTCGAGACCTGGTCGACGTAGTTGACGTTCGCCCGCACGTAGATCTCGGATGGATTGGGCGCCGCCTGGAACAGCCGCTCTGCGACCGGCAGCGAGATGAACGCGGTCGAGTCGAGCGTCGAGTCGAGGATCACCGGGTTCAGGATCCCGACGACCGTGAACCAGGTGTTGCCGAGGTACACCATCAGGTGGCCGCCGACGCGGGTGATCTGCAGGACGCTGGCCGCCTGGGCGCCCAGCACGACCTCGGGGTAGCGGTCGCTGACGGCATTGAGGAAGCGCCCGGACGCCAGCGTCGTCCCGACGACCTTAGGCAGGTTGTCGCCGGCCGCGTCGACACCGATCCCGCCCGTCTCCTCGGCGGGCACATACGGGGTGCGCAGCACGACCAGGTTCTGCAGCTGGTAGATCGCCACATCGTTGTCGACGTGCAACATGTGATGGATCATCGGCACCGAGGTGGCCGGCAGGACCTCTTGGTTGCCGAGGAAGTTGGTCCCCGGCGAGACCGTCAGCAGGTTCGTGCCCAGCGCGTCGATCGTCGCCAGCAACTTCGCCTGGCTCGAAGCCGAGACGCCGACGACGGCGACCATTGCGCCGATCCCGATCGCGATCCCGAGCGCCGACAGCGCCGCGCGCAACTTGCGCGTCCGCAGGCCCTGCATCGCCACCCCGAACAGCTCCCGCGGCGGCAGCCGCGCGGCCTCTACCCCCTCCGGGCCTGGCAGCGCTGCGGTGGCGCCGGTCATCGGCGATTGCTCGCGTATCTCATGACCGCTCGTCTCCGACGATCTCGCCGTCGCGCATCCGGATCCGCCGGTCGAATGACGCCGCGATGTTTGCATCGTGGGTGATCAGCACGAGCGTCGCCCCGTCCGAGGCCAGCTGGTGCAGCAGCGTGATCACCTCGCCGCCGGACTTCGAGTCGAGGTTTCCGGTTGGCTCGTCGGCGAGGATGATCAGCGGCCGCTTGGCCAGCGCGCGCGCGATCGCGACCCGCTGGCGCTCCCCTCCCGACAGCTCCCCGGGGCGGTGGGTCAGCCGATGCTCGAGTCCGACGCGTTCGAGCGCCGCGGTCGCGGCGATCCGCCGCTCGCGCACACCGACGCCCGTATACAGCATCCCGTTGGCGACGTTGTCGAGCGCGGTCATGTAGTCCTGGAGGTGGAAGGTCTGAAAGACGAACCCGATCTGGTGTGCGCGCAACCCCGCGAGTTCGCTGTCCGAGGCCTTGCGGACATCGCAACCGGCGACCTTGACGTCGCCGCTCGTCGCCCGCTCGAGCGTACCGAGGATCGTCAACATCGTCGTCTTGCCTGATCCCGACGGGCCGATCACGGCGACCTGCTCCTGGATGGCGATATCGACGCTGACTCCACGCAGCGCCGCGACGCCGCCCGGATACTCCTTGACGACGTCGCGCAGCGTCAACGCGAGGCCATTTGCACTCGACGGCGGGGCCCAGACCTGTGTCTGATCGGGTCCAGGGTCACGCGCGCCGAGCTCCACGCTCATCCCTGCGAGTCGGTCACCTGCAGGCCGGGGTAGATGCCGGGGCCGGAGATCTGCACGTCTCCGGCCGCGAACAGCCCCGTCGTGACCGGAATCAGCTTGTAGGGCGGACTGGCCTCCTGGACCGCGTAGGTGCTGCCCGAGGTCGCCACGAGCGCAGTGACCGGCACTGACAGCACGTTGTTGGCGCGCTGCTGGACGAAGTTGACGCTCACCGCAGCCTGATCGAGGCCGGGTCCCAGGTGGTGACCACTGATCGCGATCGTCACTGGAACCGTCGAGCTCGACGAGCCTCCGTTGCCGTTGCCGTTCCCGCCACCGCTGCCGCCACTGCCACCGCCGTTGCCGTTGTCGCTGTTGGAATTCTGGGCGACCGGGCTGACCGCGGTGATCCGGCCATCGACCACGCTGTTGTCCGGGAGCTGGACCGTCACGTGCTCGCCGACCTTGGCCTCGCTCTGACTCGACGCACTCAGATCGACGGTCACGACCAGCTTCGTCGAGGTCGTCTGCAGAATCGCCACCGGGGTGCCGCCACCGCTACTGGCGCCGCCGGAGCCCGAGTCGGCCGAGTCGTGCTTCCCCCCGCTGGATGAGCTCTTCTTGCCGCTGCCGGAATTGCTCGAGCTGTGACCTCCCTCAGACGTCGAGTGCGCGGCTCTGAGCTCGGCCTGCAGCTGCTCGCTCTCGGATCTGAGCAGCTGGAGCAGCGCCGCGATATCCTGGCTCTGGCTCGGATGCCCCTTGGTCGTGCTATGCCCGCTCGTCGTCGTCGTCGGCCCAGTCGTCGTGCCCGTCGTCGTCGTGCCCGTGTTCGTCGTACCGGTCGTCGTCGTACC
>JBKQJQ010000244.1:0-4790 GCA_052147875.1 Solirubrobacteraceae bacterium
GCGTTCTTGACCATCTGGGCCTTCATCAGGCCCAGGACCTCGGTCCTGAAGTCCTCGCGCCGGTCCGACCAACGAATGCCGCCTCGCGCGACTTTGCCGCCCCGAAGGTGGATCCCCTCGATCCGCGGCGAGTAGACGAAGATCTCGTATCGCGGCCGCGGTAACGGAAGCAGCGTCAGCCTGGTCGAGTCAAGCTTGAAAGACAGATACGGCAGCGGCCGGCCTGCGTCGTCGGCCATGTAGTAGTTGGTGCGCAGCGTCGCGCCGATCACCGCCAAAAACGAGCGCAGGATCCGGTCCTCGTCGAGGCTGGAGACGGCGTCGACCGCTTTGCCGATCTGGGTCTCGAGCGCGTCCGCCTGGGCGCGGTCGTGGAGCTCGGGATCGAACCGGGCGCAGAACAGCCGAACCAGCATCACCGCGATCTCCGCGTTCGAGACCAGCGTGCGCTCCATGTATCGATCCGAGAAAGCGATCGTCGCCTGGCGCAGGTAGCGCGCGATCGCGCGGATGATCGTGATCTCGCGCCCGGTCAGGCCGGCCGCCAGCACGAGCCCATTGAGACCGTCATCTTCGAGGTCCGTCGCCCACACGTCGAGAAACGCCTCCGCGAACGGTGTCCCCGCCCGTTCCAGCTGCTCGGCCGGGCTACTGAGCCCGAAGTCGTAGACCCAGATCGGCTCCGAGCCGCTGGGGGTGACCTCGTACGGGCGCTCGTCGAGCACCTTTGCCCCCATGTGCTCGAACGTCGGCAGCACGTCCGAAAGCAGGACGCGGTTGGCGCTCAGCAGCTTGCAGCGGCTGACCTCCTCTCCGTCGCGGACGGTCCTGTAGAGCGCCAGAAACGGCCGGCCGGTCCGCTCGAGCTCGGCGATCCGCTCGATGTCCACGACCGCGCCCTGGGCGCTCCAGTCGGCGCGGTACGCGGCCGGGAATGCGTCGCCGAAGCGGGCAAACTGCTCAACTCCCTGCTGCTCACCGTGCGCCGCCGTCAGCGCGGCCCGAAGATCGTCGCTCCAGGCGCGCGTCGCCTCGGCGATCCGCGCCTCGATCGCGGGGACGTCGTAGTTCTCGCCGACCCCGCGCGGACAGCGGATCACATAGTTGATCCGGACCAAGACGGATTCCGACAGCTGCAGGCTCCAGTCGACCTGACCGCCGCCGAACGCCTCGGCGAGGATCTTTCCGGCGAGCTGCCGGTTGGCTGTGTTGAAGCGGTCTCGCGGCAGGCACAGAGTGCAGGCGACGAAACGGTCGAGCTGGTCGCGCGAGACGAACAGGCGGACCCGCTGGCGCTCGCCGAGACCGAGGATCCCGATTGCGATATCGAACAGATCGTCGGTCGAGATCTGGACCAGCAGGTCACGCGGCAGCGACTCGAGGATGTCGATCATCCCCTTCGCGTCGTGGCTGTGTGTCGGGAACGCCGCGCGGTCCATCACTCGGTCGACCTTGTCGCGCAGCAGCGGAATCTCGCGCGGACTGGTCTTGTACGCGATCGTCGTGTAGAGCCCGACGAACCGCCGCTCGCCGATCACGGCGCCGTTCTGGGCGAAGCGCTTGACGCCAACGTAGTCGAGGTATGCCGGCCGGTGGACGGTTGCGCGCGAGTTGGCCTTCGTCAGCACCAGCGGATGTGGAGACCGCGCGAGCGCGAGCGCCTTGGCCTCGAGCGGCTTCGACGGCGTCGACGAGGCGCCGCGCAGGATCCCCAGCCCGGAGTCGGGGATCGTGGTCAGCTCGCCGGTCTCGCTCAGCTCGTACTCGCGGTAGCCGAGGAACGTGAAGTGGTCCTCCCCCAGCCACTCGAGGAACGCCTCGGCCTCGTCGAGCTCGTGGGGGTCGATCGGTGGCAGCTCGCGCCGCAGCTCGGTCGCGAGCGTGGTCGCCCGTGCCCGCATCGGGCCCCAGTCGTCGACCGCCGCCTTGACCTCCTCGAGCACCAGCTCGACCCCGGCCCGGAGCACCGCCAGCCGATCGGAATCGGCGAGTCGCCCGACCTCGGCATGGATCACCGACTCGTTCTTATAACCCTGGGCGATGCCGCCCGGCTCCAACACCTCGGTCAGCTCGCCGTCGGCGTCGCGGACGACCCGGATCACCGGGTGAACGATCAGCTCGATCCCGTACCCCTGCCGGTTGAGCTCCATCGTCACCGAGTCGACGATGAACGGCATGTCGTCGGACACGATCTCGACCACCGTGTACGGCGAGTGCCAGCCGTCGCGCTCCAGATCCGGGTTGTAGACGTTGACCTTCGCCTCGCCCGGCAGGCGGTGCTTGGCCGTCCGCCAGTGGGCGACGACGGCGCCGCACAGGTCGAGCGGGTTGCGGTCGGCGAGATCCTTGGCCGGGACCCAGTGGTAGTACTGGCGGACGAACTCCGCGTAGGCGGTCTCAGACTCGCCCGACAGGCGCGCCGCGACGCAGGTGCTCAATCCATCGATCAGCTCCAGCTCGAGATCGCCGGCCCTGACGGCCATCACGATTCCCTCCTTTAAATCTTCGAGACAAACCTACCCCTCGGCCGCAGCGCGCGCATCGACTGCAGCGCCAAGCTCAACCGGTCGGGCGTCAAGCGACGATCGGCGATCATGCAGACATGGAGTCAGCCACCAACGGCCGAGCGGCCTCGGCGATCATCACCACCCGGGGGCTGACGAAGGTCTACCCGGGCACGGACTTCAAGGCCGTCAACGAGCTCGACCTGTCGATCAACGCGGGCGAGATCTTCGGCCTGCTCGGTCCCAACGGCGCCGGCAAGACGACCACCGCGGGAATGCTGACAACACGCGTGATCCCGACCTCGGGCAGCGCCCTGCTGGGGACCGTCGACGTGATCGCGCACCCGGCGCGCGCCAAGCAGCTGATCGGGGTGGTCTCGCAGCAGAACACGCTCGATCGGCAGTTGACGGTCTGGGAGAACCTCTATTTCCACGGGCGGCTGTTCGGGATCAGCGCGGCGCAGTCGCGCGAGACGGCGGACCGGCTGCTGGAGCAGTTCCGGCTCGCGAACTGGGCGAAGGCGTCGGTGTTCGCCCTGTCGGGCGGGATGGCGCAGCGGTTGATGGTCGCGCGGGCGATCTTTCACCGGCCGGCGGTCCTGTTCCTCGATGAGCCGACCGCCGGCCTGGACCCACAGAGCAGGCTGGCGCTGTGGGAGATACTCGGCGAGTTGCACGCCGACGGCCAGACGATCATGCTGCTGACGCACTACATGGAGGAGGCCGACCAGCTCTGCAACCGGGTGGCGATCATGGATCACGGCAAGGTCCTGGCGCTCGACACCCCCGCCGAGCTCAAGCGGACGGTCGGCGCCGACACGATCGTCACCGTCAGGACGGCCGGTGACGTCGGCGCGCTCGCGGCGCATCTCGAGCGCACCCTCGACGGGGTCACGCGCACACGCACGCTCGACGACGGCGTCGAGCTTCATGTTCAGGGGGGCGAGCGCGTGGTCCCCCGCGTGGTCTCGTCGGCCGAAGGGGGCGGCTTTGACCTGATCGACCTGCACATCGCCGAGCCATCGCTCGAGACCGTGTTCATCAACTTGACCGGCAAGGAGCTGCGAGAGTGACGACGACCGTGGCGGATCCGGGCCGACCGGCGATCGCGGTAGAGCCTTCGCGCTCGACGTTCACCGCCAGCCGCGCGGCGCTGCAAGCGCTCGTGCTGCGAGACATGCTCGTGTTGCGCAAGACCTTCTGGGAGTTCGTCGCCCGGACGCTGATCCAGCCGTTCCTGCTCGTATTCGTGTTCCTGTACGTGTTCCCGCGGATCGGGCAGGGAGTCGGCGGCAGCGGCGGACCGATCGCAGAATCGCACTTCGCGACCGTGCTCGTCCCCGGCGTCGTCGCGATCTCGATCATGTTTCAGGGGATCCAGGCGGTCGCGCTGCCGATGTCGACTGAGTTCGGATACACGCGCGAGATCGAGGATCGCGTCCAGGCTCCGTGCCCGATCTGGCTGGTTGCGATCGCGAAAATGCTCTCCGGCGCCGTGCAGGGGGCGCTCGCGGCGGTGATCGTGTTCCCGATCGCTGCCGTCATCCATGCTCCCGGCGTGCATGCCCATCTCAACGTCCACTGGCCGATCGTGCTGACGCTGATCCCGCTCGCGTGCGTGGCGATGAGCTCGCTGGGGCTGCTGCTGGGGACGACCTTCGAGCCCCGCAACATCGGCCTGATGTTCGGGTTCGTCGTCCTGCCGCTGACCTTCCTCGGCGGGACCTACTATCAGTGGACGCGCCTGAAGCCGGTGACGCTCGACGGCTTCCACTGGCTGCAGACGCTGGTGCTGATCAACCCGCTGATCTACGTCGCCGAGGGCATGCGGGCCGGCCTGACCGACGCCTCGCACATGCCGCTGTACGTGATCTACCCTGTGCTGACGGGCTTCTGCGCGCTGTTCTTGGCGCTCGGTCTACGCAACTTCAGGCGGCGCGTGCTCGTGTGAGCTGCGTCTGGAGCGTCGCCACCTCCGTCTGCGGATCGTCGACGCTGACCAGCAGGCGGCCGAACGCCGCATCGGGACCGAGCTCGACGCGAACCGCTGGGCCGCGCCCGTGGACGGCAGCAAAATCCGGCCGCCCGCCGGTCATCAGCCGTACCCCGTAGGCGCACATCCTCGGCACGCCGGTGCCCGGTGCGCGGATTCCGCGCAACGCGCTGTACGGGTCCTGCTCGGCGGACACGGACTCGACTGACCGGAGCGGAATGCGTACGTCGCCGCGGAAGGCGGCCAATTGCTCGAGCTGCGAGAGCCTGACCACAAGCTCGTCCCGTTCAATC
>JBKQJQ010000245.1:0-5412 GCA_052147875.1 Solirubrobacteraceae bacterium
GGGAAGGTCAGCCTGACGGTTTGCACCCAGTCGGGCGCACCGGAGGGGATCCGCTTCTGATGCACCTTGTCGCCGTCAACGCCGCTCGGGAACCGGTGCAGCATGCACGGTCGCTCGCGCAACGCTCGGACTATCCCATCGCCGACGCTGATGTAGTAGCGCGCGAGGTCAAGCTTGGTCTCGCCGCGGGCCGAGAAGTAGACCCGGTCCGGGCTCGAGAGCCGCACCCTGCGACCGCCGACCTCGAGCTCCACCGCGTCGGCCGCCGCCATCGCTCAGCCGCTGCTCTGGGGTCTGCTGGGGAGCTTGACGACCGTGACGAAGAAGTTGTCGATCTCCCGCACGACCTCGAGGAACTGGCGCAGGTCGACCGGCTTGGTTACGTATGCGTTTGCGTGCAGCTCGTAGCTGCGCAGGATGTCGGTCTCGGCGTCCGAGGTAGTCAGCACGACGACCGGGATCGCCGTCAGCCGCGGGTCGGCCCTGATCTCGGCCAACACCTCGCGGCCGTCCTTGCGCGGCAGGTTGAGGTCGAGCAGGATCAGGTCCGGCAGTGGCAGCTCGGGATCGTGCAGCTGCTCGAGCGCGTAGACGCCGTCGGACGCCACCCGCAGTTCGTTGTGCACCTTGTTGTGCTCGAACGCCTCGCGCACGAGCACGACGTCGCCGGGGTCGTCCTCGACGAGCAGAATCACGATCGGGTCGAGCCCGGTCACGCGACCATCGTCTCAGAGCCGGCGGCCGGGAGTGTGAAGTAGATCCTCGTCCCGCCGGAGTACGCCTTGTCGAGCCAGATCTCACCGCCGTGGTACTCGATGATCTTGCGGCAGATCGCGAGCCCGATGCCGGTGCCGTCGTAGCGGTCGCGCGCATGCAGCCGCTGGAAGATCACGAAGATCCTGTCCGCGTATTCGGGGTCGATCCCGATCCCGTTATCGGTGCAATCGAACAGCCAGTCGTGCTCACGGCGATGGGCGTTGATCTCGACTCGGGGCGGCGCGTGTGAGTGGAACTTGATGCCGTTGGCAATCAGGTTCTGGAACACCGCCCGGATCAATCCGGGGACGACGGGCAGCTCAGGCAGCGAGCCGATCACCACCTCGGCGCCGGCCGCCTGCGCGGGCTGCTCGAGGTCGCTCATCGCCGCCTGCGCTAGCACCCGGAGGTCGACCGTCTCGCGCGCCGCGCTGAACCGGCCGACCCGCGAGAACGAAAGCAGGTCGTTGATCAGCTGCTGCATCCGCCTGGCGCCGTCGACCGCGAACGCGATATAGGTGTCGGCGCGCTCGTCGAGCGTGCCCGCGTAGCGGTCCTGCAACATCTGGCAGAAGGCCGTGACCTTGCGCAGCGGCTCCTGCAGGTCGTGAGATGCGATGTAAGCGAACTGCTCGAGCTCCGCGTTGGACCGCTCGAGGTCGGTCGCGGTCGCGGCCAGCTGGTCGCGTGCCTGACCCGACATTTCGAGTTCGTGCACCAGTTGCTGGCGCATTCCGTCGACGTCGCGCGAGACCTGGGCGATCTCGACCGGGCCCTCGACGACCAGCGATCGCGAGAGCTCGCCCTCGGCCACCTGGCGCGACGCCCGCGTGAGCCGGTCAAGCGGCCTGGTGACCGCCTCGCGCAGCGTCACTGCGATCGCGAGCACGGTCAACGCCAGCGCCACCGCGATCGCGACCAGCACGATGTTCGTCGTCCGCGAGGCCGAGCTGAGCTCGTGCTTGACGTGTGTCAACCGGCGGTTGATGTCGTTCTGCAGCACTGCCAGCGACGAGCGGATCGAATCGAACAGGTGCTTGCCGAGCACCGCGTCGACGGTCGCGGTAGTGTGCGGGTGGCCGGGGGTCACGCCCGCGACCGCGGGATTCACGACGCGCTGATCCCAGTCCTGAACGCTGGCGATCACGGTCGCCAGCGCCGCCGAGCTGCCGACCACGTTGGTGCGCCGCAGCGTCGCCAATGCCTGTTGCTCGGCGCTGTGGCCGGCGTCATACGGCTGCAGGAAGCTCGGGATCGCCGACAGCTCGTAACCCCGGATTCCCGTCTCCTGATCGACGAGCGCCGTCGCCAGCGCAAGCCCGGCGGCGTTGGCCGGCTCGACCCGGTTGACGAGCTCGTCGCGGACGCTCGCCTGGTTGGACAGCGTGATGATCCCGACGACGAACGCGATCACGACGATCACGAACGGCACGATCGTCGCCAGCCCCACCAGCTGCGCGACGCGCAGACGCCTCACGGCTTGGGGGAGCCGTTCCCGGTCAGCCGCCACGGGGATCGCGCGTCAGAGCAAGCAGCGCGACGTCGTCGTCCAGGGGTCCTTGATTGAGCTCCTCGATCTGGTCGATCAGCCGTTCGGGGTCGAGCTTCGTGGCGGCGCTTCCCGACGATCGGCGCAGCAGTTCTACCAGCCCGTCGATCCCCAGCCGCGCGTGCGCTCCTCCGACCCGTCCCTCGTAGATGCCGTCGGAGTACATGAGCAGCGACCAGCTGGCGCCGATCTCGACCTCGACGGGAGCGAGTGCATCGCTGCCGCCGAGTCCGAGCGGTGGCCCGGCCGGGTGATCGACGACCAGCCGCGGGACGCCGTCCTCGCCCAACAGGATCGGCGGCGGGTGGCCGGCCAGGACCGTCGCCGCGCGACCCTCAGCGAGGTCGATGCTGAGCCAGGCGAGCGTTGTGAAGATGTGATCCGCGTGCCGCTCCTGCACCAACAGGCGGTCGAGCGTCTCGATCAGCGACGGCTGCGGAACGCCCGCGAGGATCAGCGTCCGCCACGCGATGCGGAGCTCGACGCCAAGCGTCGCCTCGTCGGGCCCGTGGCCGCACACGTCGCCGATCAGCACGTGCAGGTGGCCTGGGGAGCTCTGGACGACGTCGAAGAAGTCGCCACCCAGGACCTGGCGCCTATTTCCCGGGCGGTATGCGCTGACCACCGAGACATGAGGATCGTCGACCAGTGGATGCGGGACCAGGCCGCGCTGGACGCGCGCGTTCTCGGCGCTCTGGACGCGCAGCACCGCAAGCTCGCGCTGAAAGCGCTCAGCGAGCTTGCGCTGAACGGAGTGACGGATCGCGCGCGCGAGGCTCGCACCGCTGATCGTCCCCTTGATCAGGTAGTCCTGGGCGCCCGCCCCAAGCGCCTGGATCCCCCGTTGCTCGTCGCTGTCGCCGGTCAGGACCACGACCGGCATCTCCGGGTCGGCCTCGCGCAGGCGCTGCACCGCCTCGAGTCCGTAGGCGTCGGGGAGCCCGAGGTCGACCAGGACACAGTCGATATCCGCTCCGAGCGCCCGCTCCGCCTCGCCCAGCGCGCTCGCGCGCGCAATCCCCAGCGTGGGCCACGCTTCGAGCAGCAGGTCGGACACGATCATCGCGTCCTCGTCGTCGTCCTCGATCACGAGCACGCGCCGCGGTTCCGCGCTCGGCTCGAAATCGTCCGCCAGGTCGTCGGAGGCGTTCCAGGGACGTTGCGCCGCTCCTTGCATCGACGCACGGCAGCATATGCGACCGGGCCGTTGCAACGGACCGTAATTCCGACGCACACAAAGACGGCCTTCGCGGTCAGAGGTTCCTATCGTGAGCTGGGAACCAGCGACAGAACGGAGCGACATGAATACGCGCAAGCTAGGAACGCTCGAAGTGTCGGCACTCGGGCTTGGTTGCATGGGGATGTCGGCCTTCTACGGGTCTGCCGACGAGGGCGAGGCGATCGCCACGATCAGGCGCGCGCTCGAGTTGGGAATCAACTTCATCGACACCGCGCAGCTCTACGGCCCGTTGACCAACGAGGAGCTGGTCGGCAAGGCGCTTGGAGGTCATCGCGACGAGTACGTCATCGCCACCAAGTTCGCCCGCCGGATGGATCAGGCGACGCCGGGCGACATCTCGACGGTTGGCCCGGTCGACGGCTCGGCCGCGCACGTGCGCAGCTCGATCGAGGGATCGCTCAAGCGCCTCGGGACCGACCACGTCGACCTCTACTACCAGCACCGCGTAGATCCGAACGTCCCGATCGAGGAGACCGTCGGTGCGATGGCCGAGCTCGTGGCCGAGGGCAAGGTGCTCCACATCGGCCTCAGCGAGGCGGCGCCTGAGACGATCCGCCGCGGGCACGCCGTGCACCCAATCACCGCCGTCCAGACCGAGTACTCGCTGTGGACGCGCGATCCCGAGGCCGAGGTGCTGCCGACGTGTCGCGAGCTTGGGATCGGCTACGTCTCGTACTCACCGCTCGGCCGGGGCTTTCTGTCGGGCCGCTTCAGCTCGCCGGACGAGCTCGAGGCGGACGACTTTCGCCGCAGCGGGCCCCGCTTCACCGGCGCCAACCTCGAGGCAAACCTGAAGCTGGCCGCGAAAGTCGCCGAGATCGCCGAGGCGAAGGGCGTCACACCGGCGCAGCTGGCGCTGGCGTGGGTTCTGGCCCAGGGTGACGACATCGTCCCGATCCCGGGGACCAAGCGCCGGACCTACCTCGAGCAGAACGCGGCGGCGGTCGACGTCGAGCTGAGCGCCGAGGATCTCGAGCGGATCGATGCCGAGCTGCCTGAGGCCGCCGGCGACCGCTACAACGAGGCGGGGATGGCGGCCGTCAACCTCTAGGGCTAGAGCTTCACGGCCAACACGCCGAGCGCTACCAGGGCGACGGCGATCCAGAGCGTCGACAGCGCGCCATCGAGCGGCTCGGTCAGCCGCGCCTTGGTCAGCTCGATCGTCGTGCCGTCAGTCAGCGTCTGCACGCCGGTGACCGATGCTGTCTGTCGTCGCAGCTCGCGCACCGGCGTGCTGAGCCGGCGCTGAGCTGCGCTCAGCAGACAGCATCCGGCCGCGACCAGCAAGCCGGCCGGCGTGATCGCGAGGCTCTGCGCAAAGAAGCCCGTGAACGCGGGAAAGCCGCCCCATGCGAGCGCGAACCACAGGTCTGAGTGAAACCGTCCGCCGGCGAGCTCCAGGTTATAGGCGGGAACGAGCGCACCGCCGACGATCACCAGCGGGATCAACAGCGGCGACACGGTCACGGCGCCCACGATGCCGATCGCGATCGCGCCGGCGAGACTGGTGGCGGCGATCACGATCAGCGCTGTCCGTGAGAGCTTTGTCTGGAGCGGGCGACCGTTGAGCTCATCGAGCGCATGGGCGCTGAACCCGACGGCGAGCAGGAACGCGGCCAGCGTCGCCACGAGCCGGTCGCCGTACACCTTCGAAGCCGCGGCGGCGCCGAGCACGACGTAGCTCAGGTGCCAGACCGTGTACGGCGGGTGCAGCAGCGTCAGCAGGTCCCGCCAGCCGCCAGTGGCGAGCGCGTAGAACGCCGGGCGCTCGACCTCAGGATGGTCGCTGGCCATCCCGCACTCCCGACATCACCAGCCCGGCGCCAAGGCTCATCCGGCGCTCGACGACGTTGGCGATCCCCGCCGC
>JBKQJQ010000246.1:0-6841 GCA_052147875.1 Solirubrobacteraceae bacterium
CGGTGAAGCACGCGGTGGTAGGCATCGTGGACGATCAGCTCGCAGGGGCGGGTCTGCGCGGCGCGCAGGTAGGCGACGCGCCGGGCGTCGTCGAATGTCTCGCACGTGACCGGGCCGCCGCCTGGCACCGCGACCAACCAAGCGCCGCGCGCGTCGTGCTCGACCCGCACGGTGACCGGCTCGCTGCTAACCCCACTAGCCGAATGTCCGGCGCAAGGACTCATGTTCGGGATCTGCCTTCTCGTACGGGCCGCCGCGCAGCCGATACGCGACCGACTTACGCCCGTCTCCGGCCGCGGGGACGCGATTGATCGCGTAGCCGGCGAGCTGCAGCCTGTAGATCGCCTGGGCAGGTGCCTCGATCCCGCGCTCGCGTATCGCGGCGAGCGTCACGCCGTGATCACGGTCCTGTCTGAGCAGGGCCAGCAGACGAGCCGCGCTGCGGCCCCGGGCGGTGTCGAGCGCCGCCTGCTCGCTTGCGGTCGTTGCCACCCCGAGCCGACACGCCGTCGTCGCCGGGTCAGCGGCTGGCATCGTGGGCGCCCCGGCGATGGGGGATGATCACGACACCGTCTGCCGGGTAGAGAATCGACTCGTGCTGCTCGTCCCAGCGGACGCGGTAGCGTTCATGGGGGCCGCGGCCGAGCAGCTCGACGAGCTGACCACGCCGTGGCGGCTTCCCGCGGATCCCGCGCACCTCGATCCAGTCGCCTATGCGCGCTTGGACGTTCGTTGCATGTGTGGTCGCCATCTGCGTCACCTCCGGTGCCCATGTAATCCGAACCGCGGCGGCGGCGCATCGGGGCCGGGAGCTGAGCCGCGGTGCGGTGATCTACGCAGCCGACGCCGCCTCTGCCGGGACCTCCGAGCCTTCCGCCACCCACCGATTCTGGATCTCAAGCGGGCCGACGTCACGAGGCGGACTAACTACGCAGGCGCGATGAGGCGCTACACCGATGTTCAGAACCCGTCCGCGACCTAACGTCGAAGCGCCATCCCGATCACAGAAAGGAGGTGAGTGATGGCTGGAGAGTTGACACGCTGGGATCCGTTTGCCGAGCTGGCGGCACTGCGCACGCGGTTTGACTTTGACCGCATGTTCGACCAGTTGACGAACGCTGATCAGCGCTCGTGGACGCCGGCGATCGACGTAGTGCGCGAAGACGGCAAGCTCCTCGTCCGCGCTGACATTCCCGGAATCAAGCCCGAGGAGGTCACGATCGAGGTTGCGGACGACATCCTCACGGTTTCCGGTGAGCACCGGGAGCGCAAGGAGCGGAAGGACGGGGAGTACGTGCGGCGCGAGCGCCGCTACGGAGCCTTCTCGCGCTCGATGGCGCTACCTGCCGGCGTCGACGCCAGCAAGATCAAGGCGAGCACGCGCGACGGGATCGTTGAGGTGACGATCCCACTTCCCAAGGACGCGAAGAGGGAGACGGTCACGATCACGCCGACCGCGGGCTGAAACCGCCTTTGAAGTGGACCGGCCGTGGCCGCCCGGCGGCCCGGTCGGCCTACCGCGGCGCGGCGCAACCTCATTCGGGCGGCCCGTCCGCCAGCTGCCTGGCCTCCCCAACCACCATTCCGACGAGCTCGGGGATCGCTGCCCGCACCTTGGCAGAGAGACCAGCGCCGGGATTGAACCGCACACCCTCAACGGCGTAAACCACCAACCTTGGCGGGAGCCGACCAAGCACCCGGGCGAGCTCAACCGTCTCCTGCAGGCCGACCGCATGCGTCGAGGAGCGTCCACTGCGCGGGAGCGGCAGCAGCTCGCGCGCCGCGTCCAGACGAACGATCGTGCCCGGCGCGGAACCGGACCGCATCGTGTCGGTGACGATGACCGCGTCTCGTCCAAGCCACGCATCAAGCAGTGCCGCAGGCTCGTCACCGAGTTCGCGCACTTCGATCCCTTCCTGCCCCGTGAGTTGCCGCACCCGGCGCGCAACGACCAGACCCGCTCCGTCGTCTCCGCGCAGCTCGTTGCCCACCCCGATCACGGCGACGCCGCCTGTGAGTTGGTCAGCCACGCTCGATGGTGAGCTCCAGGAAGTGCGTCGCGCACGAGATGCACGGGTCGTGGTTGCGGATCGCCTGCTCGCAGCGGAGCGCGAGCTGATCATCGGGGAGGTCGAAGTAGCGCTCGACGACTGCACGCAGGTCCTCCTCGATCGCTCGCTGATTCTGGGAGGTCGGTGGAACGATCCGGGCGTCGACGATCATCCCGTTGTCGTCGATCTCATATCGGTGATAGAGCAGTCCTCGCGGCGCCTCGGTCGCTGCGTGCCCGACTCCGGCCCGCGGTATTACCTCGAGCGCGGGCGCGTTGGGCGGCTCGTAGGCATCGATCAGTGCGAGCGCCTCATCGGTGGCCTGAACGAGCTCGACCGCGCGGACGACGATGCTCCGAAACGGGTTACGGCAGGTGGGTCCGAGCCCGGCCGCACGCGCCGCCTCTCGCGCCAGCGGTCGCAGGGCATCCGACGCCAGGCTGTAGCGCGCGAGAGGACCGGTCAGGTAGGAGCCCCGCTCCCGAAGCCGGGCGTGCAGTGCGTTGGAGTGCTCGACGTGTTCTTCGACGACGTGGTCGTCGAACTGCGCGGGTGAGATATCCAGACCGCCGTCTGAGACGATCCGCCCACGATCGACCGGGTAATCGACGGGATCCTGGAGCGCGACGTGCTCGGGCTCGAGCTCGACGTCCGCAAAGGGCAAGGTCGAGGCCCAGCGGACCGTTTCGAGGGCGATTCCGCGGGCGAACTCCAGCGGCTCAACCAGCGTGCGCAGCTCGGCGCGGGTCGGCGCCCTGTAGAAGCCGCCGACACGGACGTTGACCGGATGAACCTCCCGGCCGCCGATCACCGCCATCAAGGCGTTTCCGGCCTTCTTCATCTGCAGGCCCTGTTCGACGACGTGGCGGTGATCTCGGGCCATCTCGACCACACCTGGGTATCCGAGGAAATCGGGCGCGTGGAGCATGTACACGTGGAGGCTGTGGCTCTCGATCCACTCGCCGCAGTAGAGCAGCCGGCGAAGGTCGCGGATCGGACCCTCGTCGATGACCATGCCGCAGGCATCCTCCATCGCGCGGACAGCACTCATCTGGTAGGCCACCGGACAGATGCCGCAGATCCGCGCGGTCAGGTCGGGCGCCTCGGTGAACGCGCGGCCGCGCAGGAACGCCTCGAAGAAGCGCGGTGGCTCGTAGATGCGCAGCTTCACATCTCGCACCTCCCGCCCTTCGAGCCGGATGTACATCGCCCCCTCCCCCTCCACGCGGGCGAGGTAATCGGTGCGGATCGTTCGCGTGCGATCAGGGGTGCTCATGAGCCTCGCTGGCCTTCCGGAAGGCCGGTGCGCCGGCGTTGAAGGTCCGGTAGATCCGGACCAGATCGGCGTCCTCGAGCGCTGACCAGGCGTCGAGCGACGCGGTGTTCGGCGTCTCCTTAGGTCCGTAGCACCCGTAGCACCCACGGTCGTAGGCGGGGCAGATCGCGCCGCAACCTGCGTGCGTGACAGGACCCAGACAAGGCGTGCCGTGGGCCACCATCACACACACCGTCCCGCGGCGCTTGCACTCCACGCACACGCTGACTGAGCGGACGTGGGGACGCCGGCGGTTCAGGTGGGCGCTGATCACCTCGAGCAGCTGGCGTTTATTGATCGGGCACCCGTGCAACTCGAAGTCGACCGCCACGTGGGCGCTGATCGGAGTCGAGGACGCCAGCGTCGAGATGTAATCGGGAGACGCATACACCACGCGTGTGAACTCGTCGACGTCGGCGAAATTGCGCAGCGCCTGGATCCCGCCCGCGGTGGCGCACGCGCCGATCGTGATCAGTGCGCGAGAGCTCGCCCGGATGGCCTGGATGCGCTCGGCGTCGTGGAGGGTGGTGATGGAGCCCTCGACCACGGAAACGTCGTACGGACCCTCCACCGGCGCGCTCGAGGCCTCGATGAAGTACGCGATCTGGAGGTGTTCGGCCAGCACGAGCAGCTCGTCCTCGAGATCGAGCAGGCTGAGCTGGCAGCCGTCGCAGGAGGCGAACTTCCACACAGCCAGCCTCGTCTTGCCGTCCCCGTCCATCAGAGCTCCCGGATCGTCAGCCAACGCTTCAGCTCCGACCAGCGATAAACGGGGCCGTCGCGGCACACGAGCGAAGGCCCGAGCTGGCAGTGGCCACAGTGACCGATCCCGCACTGCATGTTGCGCTCCGCCGAAACATACAGCCGGTCTGGTTCGATCCCCGCCTCCTCGAGCGCCGCTGCGGTGAAGCGCATCATCACCTCGGGGCCACAGGACATGGCGATCGTTCCCTGCCCGGCGAGGCCGGCTCGGCCGACCAGGCGCGTGACGACGCCGACGTGTCCCAGCCATTCGGGGCCGGCGCTGTCCACGGTCGCCAGCGACTCGAGGCCGCGATCCAGCCACCCCCGGACGTCCGCGGTGTAAAGGAGCTGGTCGGGCGCCCGGCCCCCATAGAGCAACACCAGGCGGCCGTACCGCTCCCGACGGGCGAGCATCCAGAGCAGCGCCGGCCGCAGCGGGGCGAGCCCGATCCCGCCGGCCGCGATCACGACGTCCGCGCCCTCGGCTTCCTCCACCGGCCAGGCGTGTCCGAACGGTCCGCGCACTCCCAGCACCCTTCCCGGCTCGGCGGCGCAGATCGCTGCAGTGGCGAGGCCGACAGCGCGCACGGTATGCACCAGTCGCTCCGGATGGTCGGGATCCCCGCTGATCGAAATCGGGACTTCACCTGAGCCTCCCGCGCACAGCATCGTGAACTGACCCGGGGCGAACTCGAACGGGTCCCCCGAGCAGGCCTCGAGCTCCAGCGTCCAGGTGTCGCCTGTGTCCTGACGCCTGACCCGGACCACGAACGGCTCGGGCACCATCGGACCCGGCGGCGACGAGTTCACCTCCGGGTGCGACTCAAGCATCGCCATAGACGTCGAGCAGTTGGAGCCGCGTCGCCTGGAGCCTCGAGATCACGCTGGCGGCGAAGCGCCGCATGAGCTGGTAGCCGAGCTCGTGGTCCTCCTCGCACTTGCCGCGCAGGCAGCCCCCGTCGAAGGCCACGAGCTCGCACGGCCCGATGGTCCGTGCGTCGAGCTGCCAGCGATACGGCGCGAACAGCCACGACCAGCCCACGGGGTCGCCGTCGTGGAGGGTCTCGATCATCAGTGCTTCGCGCCCGGGTGCGTGAACCTCGAGCGCGACCGTCCCCCGGCGGATCAGGAAGAAGCGGTCGGCCGGGTCGCCCTCGCGCAGCAGCATCTCCTCGGCGGGCATGTGCAGGTTCTGACCGCAGCCGGCGATCAGCGAAAGGTGCTCCGCAGCCAGCCCCTCGAACACCGGTGCGGCGGCGATCAGCTCGTCAATCCTCTTCAACGGGTGGCTCCTCAGTGGCCCGGATCGCTCCGACCTCCTCGGTGATATCGATCCCGACCGGGCACCAGGTGATGCACCGGCCGCAACCAACGCACCCCGAGCTGTCGAACTGATCCCACCAGGTCGCAAGCTTGTGGGTCATCCATTGCCGATAGCGCGACCGCGGCGACCCGCGCGCGGCGCCGCCATGGATGTGTGAGTAGTCGACCGTGAAGCAGGAGTCCCAGCGCTGATGGCGCTCGACGTGCTCGCCGGCCAGGTCGGTCACGTCCTCCACGGTCGTGCAGAAGCAGGTCGGACATACCATCGTGCAATTGCCGCAGGTCAGGCAACGCTCGGAGACTTCGTCCCATCGCGGATGCTCATAGTTGCGGTAGAGCAGCTCCTTGATGCCGGTCGTGTCGAGCTCGCGGCCCATCTGCGACGCGGTCTCGGCGTGCACGGCAGCGCAGGCGCCGCGCTCGTTCTCGGCCGCCGCCTGGTGCGGGACGTCGGTGAGCAGCTCGCCGCCGCGCTCAGACCCAACCTCAACGCCGAAGTAATGACGGCGGTCGTCGATCACCTCGGTCAACGCCAGATCGAACCCCCGCTCGGCTACCGGCCCCGTATTCATCGAGACACAGAAGCAGGTCCCACCCGCCTGGGCGCATTGAACGGCGATGATGAAGGCGCCCTCGACACGTGCGCGATCGGCCGGATCTGGGCGTGAGCCGCCGAGCAGCACGCGGTCAAGGATCCCCATGGCATGGAGCTCGCACGAGCGGGCTCCAAGGAACGCGTAGCGCGTCGGCTCCCGCGGCGGTTCGGCGAGATCGACCAGCGCACCGCGTTTGTCCACGCGTGCCTCCCACAGCTTCAACTCGGGCGGCAGTTGGTACTTCTTCCATGAGTGCGGGCCAACCGCATACCCGAACAGCGCCTGGTCGTCACGACGTCGTAGCCGGTAGTGGCCGCCATCCTGCTCGTCGCCCCACCCGACCGGCAGGTCCCCCACCGAGTGGATCTCGTCGTACACGATCGCCTGATCGCGAACCGTCGGCCCGATGATCGTGTGACCGCGGGTCGTCAGGGCCTCGAACAACCGATCGAAGTCGCCCCGCTCGATGACGTGCCCTGGAGTCATCCCCGATTACTCACTCTAACGTGGCATGGTCGCGCCGAGGGATCGTTTCGAGATTTGCCGGATGCAGGCCGGAGCTGGAGATGCGAACGCTCAAGGCGTCAGCTTCGCGCGGCGAGCGTTATCAGCAGGCCCATCCCGTAAGCGATCGTGACCGTGCCGACGAACCACAGCGTCAGATCGAGGCGACGCGCGGCCCGCGGGCTCAGATCGAGGTCATGCAGGATGCCCCGGATCCCGAGCATCGCGTGAATCGTCACGGCGAACAGGAAGCCCGACTCGAGCACGAAGATCACCGGGTTCGCGATGTAGCTCAGCACCTCGCCGTA
>JBKQJQ010000247.1:0-3653 GCA_052147875.1 Solirubrobacteraceae bacterium
GTTCCGTGCGGTCGCGGCCGTGTCAGGCTGTCCCGGGGGTCAGCCCCCGCCCAGTCCGGCGCCGCCCTTGCCGCCGCTCCCGGGGCCACCGCCGGTTCCGCCACCGGTGCCACCGCCGGTTCCGCCACCGGTCGTGCCGCCGGCCCCGCCACCGGCGCCAGCGCCGGTTCCGCCACCGGTGGTGCCGCCGGCCCCGCCGCCCGTGGTGCCGGCGGTGCCACCGCCAGTTCCGCCACCGGTCGCGCCGCCGCCCGCCGGGGTCGTGCCGCCGCTCGGGGCGGTTCCGGTCCCGGCAGCCGGGGCGCTCGGCGCCGACGACGTCTGCGGCACGGTCGACCCGGGGCTGACGGTGCTCGGCGCGGTCCCGATCGACGTCGTCGTCGACGAGCTCGACTCGGCCTTGTTGTGGGGCCCGAACTCGGCCGCCTCGGACGAGTAGATCTGCAGCGCCTGGACCATGAACGTGTGCCAGATCTCGGCCGGGAAGGTGCCGCCCTCAACCGGTCCACCGTTGAACAGGTTCGTCATCGGGACCAGCTTGTTCGGGAACCCGACCCACACGGCCGTCGTGATCTGTGGCGTCCAGCCGACGAACCAGGCGTCGCCGTAGTCGCTCGTCGTTCCGGTCTTGCCCGCTACGTCGACGCCCGAGATCGCAGCTGCCGTGCCGGTTCCGTTCTGGACCACGCCGACCAGCAGATCGTGGATCGTCTGCGCGACGCTGAGCGGGATCACGCGGCGATAGTGGGGGTCGTCGACCAGCGTGCGCTTGCCGCTGCAGCTGATCACCGGACAGGAGATCTGGGCGATCCCGGTCGGGCCCTCTTCTGGAGCGCCGAGCACCGGGTCATACACGCGGCGCCCGCCGGTCGCGATCGTCTCGTACGCGTGCGCCATGTCGAGCGGCGAGACACCCACCTTGAGGCCGCCGATGATCATCGCGTAGTTGGTCGAGACCGGCGTCCGGATTCCCATCGCCTTCGCCATCCGCGCGATCCGCTTCGTGCCGACCGCGAGACCGACCTGGGTGAAGACGCTGTTGTCCGACACGGCGGTCGCGTCCGCGAGCGTGATCGGACCCGAGTACTCGTTGCCGAAGTTCTTGACGTAGTAGTGCTCCTTGCCGCCGCTGTTGGGCACGATCAGGTTCAAGGGCTGTGAATCGATCACGGAGTCGGGCGTGAACCCGTGCTCGAGCGCGACCGCGAGCGTGAATGGCTTGAATGCCGACCCGGGCTGACGCTCGCCGGCGGTCGCGAGGTTGAACGGGAACTTCTCGTAGTCCTCCTGGCCGTCGACCAGTGGTCCGCCGACCATCGCCCGTACCTGACCGGTCTGGTTGTCGATCGCGACCAGCGATGCGACCGGCTCGTCTGGCCCGCTCGGCAGGTTGTCGTAGATCGCCTGCTCGGCCGCCTGCTGCATCGGAAGATCGATCGTCGTCCGGATCTTCAGGCCGCCGTAGTAGGCACGGTACTCGGCGACCTGGGCGGGAACGCCGTGCCCGAGGCCCATCGCCGCCAGGATCTGAGGACGCAGCCAGCTCGTGAAGTAGGGCGCCGCCGGTGGCTCCTCGGGTTGCTCGACCGATCGCGGCACCGGCTGCGCGATCCCCTGGCGGTACTGGCTGGCGCTGATGTAGCCCTGCTGGCGCATGTCATCGAGCACCAGGTTGCGCCGCTGTGCGGCCGCACCGGGAAATGCGACCGGGTTGAAAGCGGACGGGTTGGCGACCATTCCCGCCAGCAGCGCCGCCTGGTAGGGCGCCAGTACCGATGCACACGAGGGCCGCGGCGCGTCGCCGCACTGGCTGCTCGGGCTCGCGGGCGCGGCGGGGTCATAGCCGAGCTGCTTGCCGAAATACACGCGCGCGGCCGACTCGACGCCGTAGGCGCCGTTGCCGAAATAGATCGTGTTCAGGTACTGCGTGAGGATCTGCCACTTGTGCCACTCGTGCGTCAGGTGGTAGGCCATCGCCGCTTCGCGGAGCTTTTCGAAGACCGTGCGGTTGTCCTGCTCGGCGAGCGCGTTCTTGACGAACTGCTCCGCGATCGTCGATGCGCCCTGCGTCGCGCCGCCGGTGATATCGGCCTCCAACGCGCGCCCGAGGCCTCGGATGTCGACGCCCGGGTCAGTCCAGAAGCGCTTGTCCTCGACGCTGATGATCGCGTCCCTCATCGACTCCGAGATCTGGCCGTAGGTGTCGATCACGTCGTGCGTCGGCGGCGCGAAGATCCCGATCGGCCTCCAGTGATCGTCGTACAGGTATGAGTTGACCTCGTGGCCGTACTGCTGGCGATTTTCGATCTCCGGCAGGTCGGACGCGACCGCCATCATCATCCCGAACAGCGTCGAAATCAGGGCCAGGACCGTTAACCCGAGCAGCACGGAGAACAACCGCAGCTTGCGCAGTTTCGGCTTCGTGCGACGGCCGTCAGCGTCGCGGCGCCAGGGCCGCCGAGGGGCCTTGAAAGGGATCGGACCGCGCTGACCGGAGCCCGCGGTGTGGGAGTTGTTGTCGTCGCTCATGCGATCGAAAGGTCGTGGTCGGGCGCTGAGGGGCCGGACTGGGCGGCGGTGCGCCACACGCTCGAAAACAGCCTGCGCGGGGCGGGGCGGCGTATCCCACGCGGCGGCGCGAGAGTCTAGCATTGGCCCGGATGGGTCCAACGTCATCCACGCCGGCGGATGCGGCCGCGTGGCTGACCCGAAACGCCGTTGATTGCCTGCCCGAGGGCGAGCTTGAACGCAAACTTTCGCTCGGCCGCCCACTGCGCGTCAAGCTCGGGATCGACCCGACCGCGCCCGACATCCATTTCGGCTTTACGGTCGTGCTGCAGAAGCTGCGCGAGTTCCAGGATCTCGGGCACACGGTGGTGCTGATCGTCGGCGATTACACGGCACGTGTCGGAGATCCGAGCGGGCGCTCGACGTCGCGCCCGGTGCTCGAGCCAGCGCAGATCGACGCCAACGCACAGACGTTTTGCGACCAGGCGCTGAACGTGCTGAGCCCCGAGCGCCTCGAACTGCGCTTCAACGGCGAGTGGCTCGACATGCCCGCGGCGGACCTATTCGCGCTGATGCGCACCGCGACCGTCGCCCAGATCCTCGAGCGCGACGACTTTGCGAAGCGCTACGCCGCCCGCGAGCCGATCTCGATGCTGGAGCTCCTGTACCCGCTCCTGCAGGGGTACGACTCTGTTGCCGTCAAGGCCGACGTCGAGCTCGGCGGCGCCGACCAGAAGTTCAACCTGCTGCTCGGGCGAGACATCCAGCGCGCATACGGGCAGCCCGAGCAGGTGATCCTGACGTTGCCGCTGCTGACTGGAACTGACGGCGTGCGCAAGATGTCGAAGTCCGAGGGCAACTATGTCGGCGTCACCGACAGCCCCGAGGAGATGTACGGCAAGACGCTGAGCATCCCGGACGAGTCGCTGCCGGACTGGTACTCGCTGCTGCTCGACTCCGCTCCCGACCCGGCGCTCGGCGCGCGAGACGCGAAGCGAGCGCTCGCGCGGGCGCTGGTGGCCCGCTACCACGACGCCCAGGCCGCCGCGGACGCGCAGGACGCCTTTGACCGCGTCCACGTCCGCCACGAGCTGCCCGAGGAGATCCAGGAGGTCTCGTTCGCCTCCCGGGACGGCGCCGTCCAC
>JBKQJQ010000248.1:0-4734 GCA_052147875.1 Solirubrobacteraceae bacterium
AGGCGGGCCGGGATCGCGAACTCGGGGACCGTCGAAGCGGTCGCACCGCTGCTGCACTCAAACGACCGGTACGTGGTCGTCACCCGCGAGCGCACGACCGCCTCGAACACGACCGCCTATCAAGGCCTCGCGCCGGCCTGGCATCTGGCGCTCGCCACCGTGTCACGCGTCGCGTCCGGCGCCTGGGCGGTCAGCTCCTGGCAGCCGGAGAATTAGTGCGCCTGTGCGGTCAGCTCCTGGCAGCCGGAGAGCTAGTGCGCCACTACGTTGAGCACGACCGCGATCACGAAGCAGGCCACGGCGGCCGCTCGCAAGCGCCAGCCCGCGCGCTCTGACTGGCGCTCGGTGACCATTCCGGCGATCGCCAGCACCATGCAGCATGCGGCTGCGAGCGCGAACACGATCGCCAGAGCGTGTAGCACCCGGTCAGCCCCTCACGGCGCCCGCATGCCCAGCAGACGCAGATAGCGCGACACGGCCTCGGCCCGGTTCGCGGCCCGCAGCTTGCGCAGCAGGCTGTTGACGTGGAACTTGACGGTCCCGTCGGAGATCACCAGCGCTTCGGCGATCGCCTTGTTGGTCTTGCCGTCCGCGAGTAGCCGCAGCACGTCGAGCTCGCGACGCGTCAGCAGACCCTCGAACACCGCCCGGTCGTCGCGACCCTCGAGCGGCAGCTCCAGCGGCGCCGGCGGCGCGCGCGGCGGCCGCTGGACCGTCGCCAGGCGGATCGGCGCGTCGGTCAACTCGCCCGAGCGGGCGCTCAGCCAGTCGAGGAACGACCGCGTCTGCTCACGCTCGCTGCGGAGCGTTCGGACGAGGCTGGCGCTCTCGTACGCCTGTGCGAGTGCGGTCGAGAACTCCCACAGCAGGTCACGGTCCAGGACATCCAGCGGCGTGTCGCGGCCGCGATCGGCGTGCAGCACGCCCAGCACGTGCGGGCCGACGACCAGCGGCGCGGCGGCATACGAAGACCACCCCATCAGCTCTGCCAGGCGGCGGTCCACACGCGGCTGCACGCGAGCGTCGACGACGATCGTGGCGCGCCGGCGGCGCAGGAGCTCGGTCTCGATCAGCGAGTGCTCGAGCCGCACCGGGTCTGATCGCAGTGCGGCGACGATCGCGTCGGCCGCCGCCGCCGCGCCTTCGAAGTGCGCCGCCTCGGGCACCATCCTGCCGCGGTCGACCAGGCTCAGGATCGCGCGCCTGAAGTTTGATGCGCCGCACAGCGCCGCCGGCGCGCGCGACAGCATCGCCCCCGGCGAGGTGACGGTGCGGAGCTCGGAGGTGGCGCCGCGCGCCCGCTCGAGCGCCTCGAAGCGCGTCTCGAACCGCTCCCGCAGGCGCCGCAGCGCCTCCTCGTGCTCGCTGATCAGCGTCAGGTGCTCGCTGCCCTTGTTCAACGCGAGGAGTTCGGCGAGCTCGTGCAAGCGATCCGCGCGGACCGGGCCTCGACCAACACCCAGCAGATCCTCGGCCGCCGCGATCGCGCGTGCGAGACGCCGCTTGAGCTCGGCCCCGAGCAGACCACCAGTGGCGCTCGGCCCGGCGGCGGGGACCGAAGAGCTCACCTGATCACCCCGGCCACGAGGAGCGCACGAACCTCGCTACGGCGTCGGCGCGGCTGGTCGCACCGAGCTTTCTGAGGATGTTCTTGACGTGGTACTTGACCGTCCCCTCGCGCACCACCAGCGCGGTCGCGATCTCGCGGTTGGTCTGGCCGCGCGCCATCAGTCGCAGCACCTCGAGCTCGCGTGGCGTCAGCGATTCGACCAGTCGCTGGCCCGCCTCCGAGCGGGCTTGGGCGGGCTCTGGCGCGCGGGCATCGGACAGCCGCGTGAGCCGGCCGCTCATCCACTGCAACGCGGACTCGAGCTCGCCGCGGTGCAGCTCGAGCGTGTGGCGAAGCACGGCACGCTCCAGCACGCCCGACAGGCCACCCGCGAACTTCGCCATCACCTCGGCATCGAGCGCGTCCAGCTCGCGGCCGCTCGCCCACGCGTCCCCGTGGAGCAGGCCGATTGTCTCTCCCTGCGCGGTCAGCGGCGCCACGACATACGCCTCGGCGCCGAGCAGCTGTGCCAGCGCTCGCCCGCGGCCATCGGCAGCTGACACGGTCGCGACGTGGCTTCGCCGTACGACATCGGCCTCGATCAACGGGTAGGTGAGCGGGATCGGCGCCGTCGCAAGTTGTTCGATCGTGTCGCCGGCCTCGCGGATCCCGTCCCAGAGCGCGAGCGGGAGCATGCCATCGTCGGTTACATCGCTGATCAGGATCCGATCGAACTGGGACGCGACGCCGAACTCGGCTGCGGCCCGGGCGAGGATCCCGTCGGTCGACCTGAGCTCGCCCAGGACCCGGACCGCGTCGCCGGTTCGCTCCAGCGCGTCCGCGCGGCGCATGTATTCGAGCTCGAAGACCTCCCGCTCGAGCGCCAGCAGCTCGACCAGCACGCGCTCGATCTCGCGCGCCGCGGGCTGACCGTCGGGACTCGTTTGCACGCTCACCTGCCCGCCTCAGATATTAGGCTCGGGCGGCCCCGCGGCCGCGAGCGCGAAGCGGTCTCAGGCGCGCTGCTGAAGCAGCGCGTAGCGGGCGATCGCGTCCTGGCCGACGCAGCACATCTGCGACGGCCGTCCGGCACGCTCGATCTCGTGCCACGCGACGTCGGCCTCGACGCTCGACACCAGCGCGAGCGCCCGGTGCTCGGACGCCAGCAGCCAGAGCACGTCGACCCCGGCCAGCCGGCCCGACGTGAACGGCGGCACATGCCGGGGATCCCCGCACGGGCCAAACACACCGAGCGCGTCCAGCACGCTCGCTGTCGCGGCCCCGACGATTGTGATCGCGCTCCACTCGAGGCTGCGGTCGTGCAGCTCGATCGCGGGCAATCGCGCGGTGCGCGCGCTCAGCAGACTGCGCATCCGCGCGCCCAGGGACGGCTCGCAGAGCACGATCACCCGGTCCGCACCTCCGTAGCCGTAGACATCGGCGCCGCACCACCAGGCGCCGCCGGAGTGGACGATGCCGCCGGGCGCCAGCGCGCCGCCTGTCGCGCGCCGCACGAGCTCCGCGATCGCCGCAGGCGGGCCGCTCAGCTCGAGCTTGGTCAGCTGCGACGAGTCGGCGATCCCTGCCCTGCTGACGCATGCGGCCAGCTCGCCGGCCGCCGAGCCATAGCTGACGGCCACGGGCACACCATGGCGGTCGGCGAACACGGCACCGGCACGGCGCAGGATCTGGTCGAGCGAACTGGGGACCCGCCGGGGGGACGCATCGACACTCAAAGCAACGCCAAGCTACATCTCGGCTCACGCCTTTTCCCCTCTCGTTTTACAGGAGTTAACCTATAAATCAGGAGGCGCGCCACTTGAATGGTCGAGCAGCTGGCCTCCAAGCCGGAACCTACTCGAATGGCTAGTCCGTTTAGGAGATGTGAGAGTGGCGTTGCCAGTCGCCAGGCTGGAAGCTGTCAATCACCAGTCCCGCGCGTCGCGGGTCGCCAAGATTGTCTGTTGAGAGGGAGAGACTGAGGATGAGCACCCGATCGCACCCCGCTGTCGAGAACACCGGGAACTATGCACGGTTGGCGGGGATGATCGCCACCGATCAGTGCGTGATCCTCGACGGAGCGGTCGGCACCGAGCTGATCAAGCAGGCCGGTCATAACAACGACGTCGACGAGCATGTCTGGGGCCTGACTGCGCTGGTCGACTCTCCGGACGCGGTCAAGGCGCTTCACCGGTCTTACATCGACGTCGGTTGTGACGTGGTCTGCACGAATACGTGGGGACTGCCGACCGCGCTACGCGACGGCGGTTCAAAGCTCGATGGCTTCTCGGAGCCGATCCATTGGATGGACATCGCCCGTCGTGCCGTGCGACTCGCTCGTGACGCCGCCGCCGACGCCGGCCGCGGGGACGACGTCGCGGTCGCATTCAGCATCAACGGCGATGTCGATACGCCCGATGGACGCGAGACGATCAGGCTCCTGTCGCGGGCGTTCGATGAGCAGCCCCCGGACCTGATCCTGCTCGAGACGCTGTCGCTGGTCCGCAGCTCGACTTACGCGACGGTCGAGGCGCTGGTCGACACCGGGTTGCCCGTGTGGCTGAGCTTCCGTCGCTGCCGGCAGGGCGTGTGCGGCGTCTACGGCGAGCACTGGGGCGGCCCGGAGGGCGACGCGTTCGGCCGCGCCGCGAGGCGCTTTGAGGAGATGGGGGTCGGCGCGCTGGCGATCAACTGCATCCCCCCCGATCATGTGCCCGGGATGCTGTCGTGGCTTCGCGACTTCACGGATCTGCCGCTGGGCGTGTACCCGAATCTCGGTTACCTGTCGGTCGCCGGCTGGCGCCAGGACCCGGGCGTCGCGGGTCATGAGTACGCGGAGCTGGCGCTCAAATGGCGCGCGGAAGGCGCGCAAATCATCGGCGGCTGCTGCGGCGTACGGCCCGAGCACCTGGCGGCCGCGCGCGCCGCGCTGGTCGACACCAAGCCCGGCCACCACCGCCCGGCCGCGCGATCGAACGAAAACGGTGGCTCACTGCTGGTGGACCGCCCGATACCGCCCTGGCAGGATCCTCGTGGCCGTCGCCTATACCCGCTCGACATGCCCGAGATCGGGATCGAGCCGGGCGTGTTCGAGCCTACGCAGGGCAGCTTCCTGGCCTGGAAGTACCTGTACCGGGAGGGGGTCGGCGCCCACCAGCGATGCCTGGACATCGGTTGCGGTCAGG
>JBKQJQ010000249.1:0-8457 GCA_052147875.1 Solirubrobacteraceae bacterium
CTCGTCGAGGATCAGGATCGGCGGGTCCTCAAGGATCACCCGGGCGATAGCCAGCCGCTGGCGCTCACCGCCCGAGAACCGGTAGCCGCGCTCCCCGACCACCGTGTCGTATCCGTCCTCGAGAGCGATGATGCGGTCGTGGATGAAGGCCGCCTTCGCGGCGGCCACAACGTCCTCGCCGGTCGCCTCGGGCCGCCCGTAGCTGATGTTGTCGCGGACCGTGCCGCCGAATAGATAGCTCTCCTGGGTCACCACGCCGACCGCGCCCGCGATCGTCGCCGACGTCAGGTCGCGCACGTCATGACCGTCGATCTTGACGGCTCCGCGCTCGACGTCATAGAGCCTAGGAACCAGGTACGAGATCGTCGTCTTGCCCGCCCCGGACGGCCCGACCAGCGCCGCGAGCTCCCCGGGCGCGACAAGCATCGACACGTCTCGCAACGCCTCGTCCGCTACCGGCGGCCCGCCGTCCTCGCCACCGCCATAGCGGAACGAAACCTGCTCCAGCGCCACCTCCCCCCGGATCTCCACCGGGGCGAGGCTGAGCGCATCCTGGCGGTCGGTGATCAGCGGGCGAAGGTCGATCAGCTCGAAGATCCGGCTGAACAAGGCCAGCGACGACTGGACATCGACCGACACCTGCAGCAACTGGTTGATCGGGATCAGCAGCCGGCTCTGCAGTGTCGTGAACGCCACCAGCGTCCCCGCCGACAGGTCGCCGTGCGTGCCCTGCAGACCAGCCACCAGATACACAAGCGCGGGGCTGATCCCGAAGAACGCCTGCGTGACGGCGAAGAACGAGCGACCGACCATCGCCTGGCGGACCTGCAGCTCGGCCTGGTTTGCGTTCTCAACGCGGTAACGGTCGACCTCGTGCGCCTGTCGGCCGAACACCTTGGCCAACAGGATCCCCGATACCGACAACGTCTCCTGGGTGATCGACTGCATCGATGCAAGCGAGGCCTGCGCATCGCGCCGAGCTGTGCGCCGCGCGCGTCCGACCCGACGGCTGAACAGCACAAACATCGGCGTCACGGCCAGCGATATGGCCGTCAGCAGCGGTGATAGCACCAACATCGCCACCACCGACGAGACCAACGTGACCACATTGCTTAGCACCGACGAGGCAGTCGACGTGATCGTCGTCTGGACGCCGCCGACGTCGTTGTCCAGCCTGGACTGAACCTCCCCACTGCGGGTTGCCGTGTAGAACGCCAGCGAAAGCTTCTCGAGGTGCTCGAACAGCCGGTCGCGCAGTTCCTGCAGCACGCGATTGCCCACGACCTCAGTCAGATACACCTGGACGATGCTCAGGATCCCGTTAATGATCGGGATCGCGATCAGCGCCGCCACCAGTGGGTACAGCGCGCCGAGATCGGGCCCGCCCTGAACAAACAGGGCCTTGTCGAACACCTGTCGGACCAACAGCGCGCCGATCACGCTCAGCGCTGACGTGATCAGGATCGTGAGGCTGATCAGAGCCAGCGCACCGCGATGGGGGCGAAACAGGCGCACAACTCTGCGGCCGAGCCTCGGCGGCTCGGCTTGCGAAACGGACGCGTTCATGGCCGCGAGCCTAGTCCAACGCCGCCACGCGCCAAACCGCCAATTCCCGTGCCGCACGCGGCATGCGAGGGGCGCCGCAGCGCGATCACGCCGCGGGGCTGTCCACCTTCACGTTGACGCGATCGTTGCCGGGGGCTGGATCTCGCGCTTGATGATCTTGCCGGTCGGCCCCTTGGGAAGCTCGTTGACGAGCCAGACATGACGGGGGTACTTGTAGGCGGCGACGCGTTGCTTGACGAAGTCGCGAAGTGCCTCCGGTGTCGTCTGCGCACCGCTCTTCAGCGCCACGGCGGCGGCGACCTCTTCACCAAGCTCGGGGTGAGGGATGCCGATCACCGCGGCCTCGCGGACGTCGGGGTGCTCGTAGAGGACCTCCTCGATCTCGCGCGGGTAGATGTTGAATCCGCCCCGGATGACCAGCTCCTTCTTGCGGTCGACGATGAAGAAGTAGCCGTCCTCGTCGATCCTGGCAATGTCGCCGGTGCTGAACCAGCCCTCGGCGTCGATCGCCTCGGCGGTCGCCTCCGGGCGGTGCCAGTAGCCCTTCATCACGTTGTGGCCGCGGATCTGGACCTCGCCGACGTCGTCTCCGGCGACGACGGTTCCCTCGGCGTCGACGAGCCGCATCTCGACACCGTCGATCGGCAGGCCGATCGACCCTGGCTTGCGTGCGCGGCCGCGGCGGTTGAACGAGGCCACCGGGGATGTCTCCGAGAGTCCGTACCCCTCGAGGATCTCGCCGCCAAACTTCGCCTCGAAGGCGCGCAGGATCTCCACTGGCATCGCCGCCCCGCCGGATACGCACACCTCCAGCGCGGATGTGTCGGACGTGTCGGCGTCGTCGTGATGGAGCATCGCGGCGTACATTGTCGGCACGCCCTCGAACACGCTAACGGCGTCGCGCTGCAGGATCGCGAGCGCCTTGCCGGCATCGAAGCGAGGGATCAGCGTGAGCGTCCCGCCAACCGACACGGTGGCGTTGAGCGCGCAGGTCTGCCCGAAGGCATGAAAGAACGGCAGCGCGCCCAGGGTCACGGCCCGCTCGTCGAGTCCGAACAGGCCGACCGTGGCATCGACGTTGCGCAGGATGTTCTGGTGCGTGAGCTCGGCGCCCTTTGGTTTGCCGGTCGTGCCCGAGGTGTAGAGGATCACGGCGGTGTCGTCGGGCCGGCGGTCAAGCACCTCGCCGACGGGCTGGCAGCGCTGGAGCAGGGCTTCGAACTCGCCGGGCTCCACGAGCACGCACTACACGGCCGCCTGCTCGGCGCCGGCGTGGGCGGCATCCGCGAACTGATGCCAGGCCATGATCACGCGGGCCCCGGAGTCAGCCAGGTAGAACGCGACCTCGCGCTCCTTGAGCAACGGGTTCATCGGCACGACGGCGGCGCCCGCGCGCAGCGCTCCGTAGTAGCAAAGAGCGAAGTGCGCGACGTTGGGCAGCATGATGCCCACGCGGTCTCCCGGTTGCACACCTTTCGCGCGCAGCAATCCCGCTACGCACGCTGCCGCCCGGTCAAGCTCGGCGTAAGTCAATTGGCTCTCGTCGACCTTGACCGCCACGTGGTCGGGGCGCAGGTCGGCGCTTTGGCTGAGTAGGTCGGCGATATTGGCCATGGCTTCTCCAGTTCGGGCCGGCGACGGTTGGGAACGTCAGCACGGTAGGTCGGCAAGCACCGACAGTCACCGGCACCGAGGCCCGAAGCCGAGCGGGCTTGCTTGTGAGCGACACACAAGACAGCTCTAGAATCCGCCCATGGCCGCCAAGGTTCAGGACCGCATGCGCGCCGACGTGATTGCCGATGCGCTCGAGGCGCGGCGAGATGAGCTGATCTCGACCGGGGTCGCGGAGATCCAGGACCGCATGGAGACCTACCGGCGGGCGGATCCGGCGCTGATCGAAGACGTTACCCATCACATCGCCGAGCACCATGACCTCCTCTGCGCCGTTCTGCGGCGAGGCCTACCAGCGGCGCCACGAGAGTTCGAGTTCGTCGGACGCCACGCGGCGCTCCGCGCGCGGAGGGGGATCTCGCTGTCGGACTTCCTGGAGGCGTTTCGCAGCTACCACAACGTGGTCTGGGACGCCGTCCTCGAGGCCTCCCGGCCGGGCGGCGAGGCCGCGGATCAGGCGCTGGCGGCGGCTCGCACGGTGATTCGGCACATCGATCTGGCCACGACCGAGGCCAGCGCCGCCTACCTCGAGGCCCAGCAGTTGCTCGTCGCTGACGGGGATCGCGCCCGGCGCGATCTGCTGGAGGATCTGCTGGCGGGGCGACCACCGGCGACGGCGGCGGGCCTGGCCGCGGCTCGGGCGGCCGGACTCGAAGGTGAAGCTCGCTGCGTGCTGATCGCCGCGGTGCCGACGGTGGCGCCAGAGGACGAGGCCGTGTTGCGGCCGGCGGCCACCACCCTCGCCGGTGCTGTCGACCGTGGGCGGGCACCGTTGGCCGTTGCGCGCCACGGGGAAATCGTGGTCGTCAAGGCGCTGACCGCCAGGGAGCGTCCGTCGTTGCGGGCGGCGCTCGAGAAGGCGCGTCAGCGGGTGGCGTCCCGGGGCGTGGAGTTGGCTGTTGGCGTCAGCACCGCACAGGACGGCGTGGCCACACTCGGCAACGCGTACCGCGAGGCCTCGCTGGCCTTGGGCCGGTTGGGATCGCGTGGTGGCGTCCTGTCGCTGCCCGATATGAGTGCCTTTGAGTATTTGATGCTGCGTGGCGATGACGTGGCGCGGCGGCTGATCGCGCCCGAGATCGAGCTGTTCGTCGCCGAGGACCATGAACAGGGCGGCGCGTTGACCCGCACGCTGCTGGCCTACGCCGAGGCCGATCTGAACGCCAAGGCGGCCGCTGAGGCGCTGCTGATTCACGTCAACACCGCGCACTACCGCCTGGCCCGGATCGCCGAGAAGACCGGCTGTGACCTGCGCCGCCTGCCGGACGTGATCAACCTCGTGATCGCGATCAGGCTGTACGGGGGCCAGGCCGAGCGGTGATCAGGTCCGCCCCTCCCGAGGCGACGCGGGACGCCCCTGAGTGGAATGTGTCGTTCCTACAGGCAGGCGGCCTGCGCCTGCGCATCGGCCGATGTGGTGAGGGTCGTCCGTTGCTGCTGATCACTGGGATCGGCGCGCACTTGGAGATGTGGGCTCCGCTCGCGCGCCACGCCGATGGAGTGGAGCTGATCGGCTTTGACCCACCGGGAGCGGGGTTGTCGCAACGACCGCACCTTCCGATGCGGATGGGCGGTTTGGCCGCCGTGGTCGAGCATCTGATGGACGAGTTGGGACTTGACCGCGTCGACGTGCTGGGATACTCGTGGGGAGGCGGCCTGGCCCAGGAGCTGGCACGAAGAGCGCCTGAACGTGTCGGTCGGCTTGTGCTTTGTGCGACCGCCCCCGGGCTGGGAGGCGTACCCCCGCGTCCGCTGGCCGCGCTGATGCTGGCGACACCCGCGCGCTACTACCACCCACGGCTGTTCGCGCTGAGCGTCCCTTACATCGCCGGCGGGCGGACGGGCCGCGAGCGCGGCCTGCTGGCAGCACAGGCAGCCGACCGGCTACGTCGGCCACCTGACCTGCTCGGCTACGCGTTTCAGCTCTACGCGGCCTCCGGGTGGTCGAGCTTGCTGTGGCTGCACCGCCTGCGCCAGTCGACCCTCGTGGTGGCAGGCGAACAGGACCCCAGCGTGCCGCTGGGTAACGCCCGCCTGCTAGCTGCGCGAATCCCAGATGCGCGCCTGCACGTGGTCGCCGGCGGCGGGCATCTGTTCCTGCTCGACGAGCCCGAGAACGTCGTCCCGACGATCCTCGACTTCCTCTGCAGCGACTGAGCGATCTGTGATCGAGTCACAAACAATGAGGCGGAAGTTCGACAGTCGAAGGGGATGACCGGCGGGGCTCCGAGCGCGAGACTCCTGACCAACAGGCAGCCGCGATGAAAAGGTGATGAGCGAGATGACCAGGACACAGTCCAAACGCAGCCGACGCGCCTTCGAGGCCGCGGACTCGGCACTCGACGTGATGCTGACCGACGCCGCGGTCGGCGGCCCGTCGCAGATGCTACGGCCCGCCATGGCCGCCGAACTGGCGGTCGGGCTGGCTCGCCATCCACAGCGGACGGCTCGCCGAATCGGCGGACTCGGCTTGGAGCTGACAAATGTCGCCCGGGGGCAGTCGGACCTGCAGCCCTCCAAGCGCGACCGGCGCTTCGCCGACCCAGCGTGGCAGTCAAACTGGCTGCTGCGGCGGCTGCTTCAGACCCACCTGGCGACCACCGACGCCGTCGACGGCATGATCTCGGACGCCGAACTGGACTGGCGCCACGAGCGCCAGGCTCGCTTCGCCGCCGGGAACCTGCTCGATGCCCTGGCCCCGAGCAACTTCCCGTGGTCAAACCCGGCCGTGCTCAAGGAGAGCGTCGACCAGGGAGGCCTGAACCTGGTCCGCGGAGCGCGGAACTTTTTGCGCGACTTTCCGCGGCTGCCCGCCACCGTTGACACCACCCAGTTCACCGTCGGCGAGAACCTCGCGGTGACCCCAGGCTCCGTCGTCCTGCGCGACGACGTGTTTGAGCTGATCCAGTACGCGCCCCAGACCGAGACGGTGCGCGAGGTTCCGTTGCTGTTCGCGCCGCCGACGATCAACAAGTTCTATGTGCTCGATCTCGCGCCGGGGCGCAGCGTGATCGAGTGGCTGGCGGGCCAGGGCCAGCAGGTGTTCGCGATCTCGTGGCGCAACCCCGGCGCCGATCAGGGCCACTTCGACCTGGACACTTACTCCGACGCCGTTCTCGCGGCGCGTGACGCGGTTTCCGCGATCACGGGCCAGCCGGCCGTGCACCTCAACGGGGCCTGCTCGGGCGGGATCATCAGCGCCGCCGTCCTCGGGCATCTTGCCGCACGAGGGCGCCTGGGCGAAGTCGCAAGCCTATCCCTGCTAGTGGCCGCCCTCGACAATGAGCGGGCCGGGACGGCATCGGCCCTGGTGGGGCGCGAAACCGCCGCGGCGGCGGTCGCCGATTCGGCCCGGCGGGGCTACCTCGACGGCCAGGCGCTGAGCGGAGTTTTCACGTGGCTGCGACCCAACGACCTGGTTTGGAACTACGTGGTCAACAACTACCTGCTCGGCAAGGACCCGCCGGCCTTCGACGTGCTTTTCTGGAACCAGGACACGGTGCGCCTCGCGGCCGGCCTGCACCGCGATTTCATCCGCCTCGCGCTGGGCAACTCGCTCGCACACCCAGGGGCGCTCGAAGTTCTCAGTACGCCCGTCGACCTGGGCGCAGTCAACGTCGACAGCTACATCGTCGCGGGGTCCACAGACCACATCATCCCGTGGGAGAACGCATACCGCAGTACGCAGCTGCTCGGTGGCGAGCCGCGATTCTTGCTCTCGACCAGCGGTCATATCCAGGCGCTGGTCAACCCGCCCTCCGACGAGAGCCGCGCCAGCTACCGGATCGCTGAGGCGTATCCGGAGAGCCCCGAGGCCTGGAGCGAGCGGGCGGCGACGCGGAAGGGAAGCTGGTGGCCCGACTATGACAAGTGGCTGGCCGCCCGCTCCGGTGAGCTCAAAACGGCCCCGAAACGCCTCGGCGGCCCCGGCTACAAAGCGCTCGGCAAGGCGCCCGGCACCTACGTCCACGCCAGTTAGAGAGGAGCACGCATGTCCACGCAGAGCCTCCCCTATGCCCACCTAGGTGATGCGCTCGCGACCGACTACTTCCACGTTCGCGATCAGTTCACCGACGAGCAGTGGGAGCACTTCATCGCGACCCGCCGCTTCGTCGACCAGGAGGTGCTGCCGCAGATCAACCGGTATTGGGAGGCGGCCGAGCTGCCGTGGCCGCTGATGCGCCGCCTGCCCGAGCTCGGCCTGCTCGGGGAGGACATCCAGGGCTACGGCTGCCCGGGGATGACCCCGCTGGCCCGCGGGCTGGTGAACATGGAACTGCACCGCGGGGACGGCAGCCTCGGCACGTTCCTCGGCGTCCAATCGGGACTGGCGATGAAGTCGATCGCGCTGCTCGGCTCCGAGGAGCAGAAACAGCGCTGGTTGCCGGCGATGGCTCAACTGGCGGCAGTCGGCGCCTTCGCGTTGACCGAGCCGACTCACGGCTCAGACTCGGTCGCGCTTGAGACGACAGCCCGGCGCGACGGCGACGCCTGGGTGCTGGACGGTGCAAAACGCTGGATCGGCAACGGCTCGATCGCCGATGTGGTGGTCGTCTGGGCGCGCTCAGCCGAGGACGGTCAGGTCAAGGGCTTCCTGGTCGAAAACAACACGCCCGGCTTCACCGCCACCACGATGGAGGGCAAGGGCGCGTCGCGCGCCATCTGGCAGGCGGCGATCTCGCTCGACGACGTCCGCGTAGGCGAAGACGCTCGGCTCCCCGGCGCACAGACGTTCAAGGACGCCGGTCGCGTCCTAATCACCACACGCACAACCTGCGCCTGGGGCGCTCTCGGGCACGCCGTCGCGGCCTACGACGCCGCGCTCACCTACAGCAAGCAGCGCCACCAATTCGGCAAGCCGCTGTGTGCCTTTCAGATCGTCCAGGAACGGCTGGTGAGAATGCTCGCGGATGTCACCAGCATGCAGCTCTACTGCATGCAGCTCGCACGACTGGAGGAGACCGGCCGCCTCACCGACACGATCGCCGGCCTCGCCAAGCTCAACAACACCCGCAAGGCTCGGCAGGTGAACGCCGAGGCACGCGACCTGTTGGGCGGCAACGGCGTCCTGCTCGAGAACCACGTAATCCGCCACATGGGCGACATCGAGGTGATCCACACCTACGAGGGCACCGTAACCATGCAGACGCTGATCGTCGGGCGCGACATCTCCGGCGTCGGCGCCTTCGCCTGACCTGACTCACGCTCTGTGTCAGAGTT
>JBKQJQ010000250.1:0-5128 GCA_052147875.1 Solirubrobacteraceae bacterium
TCGTCGGGGCGTTCTTTGCCGGGTTGGGCCTGAACCGGCTGGTCCCCAACGAAGGGCCGCTGATGGAGCGGATCGATTTCTTTGGCTCGGCCGTGTTCGTGCCGATCTTTTTGGTTTCGGTCGGAGCACTCCTGCAGCCGAGCGTGATGATCCAGGGCGAGACCCTGAAGCTGGCCGCGCTCTTCATCGCTGCGGCGATCGGAGGTAAGGCCGTCGCTGCTCTGATCGCCAGAGGTGCGCTGCGCCTGTCGATCAGGGAGACCGCGCTGATGTTCGGTCTGACGGTCCCGCAGGCGGCCGCGACGCTCGCCGCAACCGTGGTGGGATTCAACATCGGTCTGTTTGACCAATCAGTCGTCAACGCAGTGCTCGTGCTCATTCTCGTCTCGATCATCGTTGCCACGGTGCTCGTCGAACGGGTCAGGCGCGACGTGCCGGTGCCGCGAGGGCAAACACAGGGTCTGGGCACGCGGATCCTGGTCGCGTTCGAGGACCCGGCCCAGGCGCAGATCGGATTTGCGATCGGCGCTCGGATCGCGGCTCCCGATGCTGGCGTCGTGCGCGGGTTTCTCGGTTCTCCGCCCACAGACAAGCGCGCCCGCGAAGCCAGCCTCGCGCAGCTACGTCGCGTCGGTTTCGCGATTGGGGTCGACACGGACCCATCGTTGATCCTGCACCGCTCGTTCGCCGAAGGCGTCGTCAACGTCGTTGCCGAGCACGAGCCGTCGCTCGTGCTAGTCGGCCAGCACAGCGCGACCTCGCACCCCGCCCTCGGCGGAGTCGGAGAAACAGTGGCCGCTGCGATTGCCCAGCCGGTGGCGGTCGTGATCGGCGAGGCGGAGCGGATCCGCGACGTGGTGCTCCTCGATCCTCAACCCTCCGCGGACGAACAGTCAAATAACTCGGTCGAGATAGCAACCGAACTCGCGGCCAGGATCGGCGGCAAGAACGTCACGCTCCGCCCGGCCGGGGACCTGACCTCGTTCGCTGACCTGACTCCCGGTCAGCTCTGCATCGCGCCGACCAACTCTTGGCAGGCTCTGGCGGCGTCCGATCCCCCCGAGGGCGCGGCGGTCATGATGGTCTTCAATCAGCCGCCGCGACCGACGTCCGAGGAAGATCGCTCACTGGTCGTCCTCCGCGACGCTCGAATCTGAGGCCAACGCCGCATCCTGGACGGCCCTCGAGCAAGATCAAGGCAATCCAGGGAGACGCGCATCGGATGCGCGGCGGATCGTGCCCGCGCGGGTCACCGGGCCCCTACTTCGCTCGCGGGCTGCTGACCTTGGGCGCGACGGTGGTGATCAGCGCGTGGAGGGTCTCAGCGAGGAGGCGCTCGGCTTCGGCTCTGCTCACCGCTCCGTCAAGCCAGCTGCGCACAACGACTCGGTTGAACGCGAGGAAGGATCGCAGCATGAGTCGAATCTGAGGCTCGTCGGACAGGGTGGCCGGGTAGTCGGCGACGAAGCTGTCGATCACGCGCTCGCGGATCGCATCGACGATGGATCCCAGCTCGGGGTCAGGTAGGTTCTCGTCCAGGCCGGAGGTCGCCAGCCAGATCTGGCGATTGGCGTCCACCCACGTCACCCAAGAGGTGGCGAACGCCCGCGTGCGGGCGCGCACCGGCTGACTGGTATCGACGCGGATCACATCGGTGATCTGCGCACCGAGCCGCTCGACGAGCGTGACGAACAGGCCGCGCTTGCCCCCGAAATAGTGGTGCAGGAGGCCCGGGGTAACCCCGGCCCGCCGCGCCACCTCACTGGCCGAGACCGCCGCGTAGCCGTGCTCAGCGAACAATCGACCGGCGGCATCCAGAATCGCCGCGCGCCGGGCGCCGGGCGACATGCGTGTCCTGGGGCGAGCGGCCACCGCCGGCAGGCTACCGGTCGCTCAGCGCCGCCTCCACCTGTAGTTGTAGGCTCTTCAATAGTTCTCAAGCAAGTCTTATGCGGCGCTTCAACAAGGTGCCGATGTCCTTATTGACAAGTATTCAATAAGACTGGGCGATCGGGACTGGTCCGGCGAAATGTCCGCAACCTAGCGTCGCAAGGCGCGTCTCGGCGGCGTCGGACACCCGTTCCGGGAGCGCAGTTCAAATGCACATCCGAGCCCAGGAGAGGTCTCCTGAGCCCTCTAACGATCAGGAGAACCCACCTCTATGTTTGATCCCGCGAAGCGCATATATACGACCCGCGTCGCCGGGTCGGCTCGTCGCAGCCGGCCCTCAGGCGCGATGGCCGTCGCCGGCGTGGCGTTGTTCTTTGCCGTCACCGGCGGCGGGGCCTACGCTGCCACCCAGATCCCCGACGCCAGCGTCGGCCACTCGAAGCTCGCACCGAATTCGGTGTGGCACGACAATCTTGGCCAGGGCTCGGTTCAGGCCGACAATCTCAGCTCGGCCATTCGGGCGCAGTTCTCGAAGGCGATCACGCATGACCAGACTGGATCACAAGGACCGCAGGGTCAGCAGGGCCCCAAGGGTGACACCGGCGCCACCGGCCCGCAAGGCCCCAAGGGCATTGATGGTCTGAACCCGGCGGTGCCCGTTGTCAGCGTGCCGACGATCGCCCAATCGAGCGGTAACAACCCCAACCCTGACAGCGGCGACGCGGGCGACGGCGGCTGGTACTTCAGCGGCAACGGAGCCGGTGGCTCCGCGTCGCTGACGAACGGCGAGCTCGAGCTCGACGGCCCCGGCATCGATGCCAATACGGCGCAGGGCGGAATTGGGATCGCCAAGGCGTTCAACAACGTTCCGCTCGCCAATCTCGATGCGCTCACCTACCAGTGGCACGTCAACGAGGTCAACGGCGTCTCGAAGCAGGCACCGACGATCCACATCACCGTCACTGGCCTGACCAACGACTCGAAGTTCGGCTCGGGCTTCGCCAACCTCGTTTACAACCCGACCCTGAACGGCGTCACGCCGAGCGAGAGCGCCAGCTACCAGTCGGATGGCTTCGCACCCAATGCCGCGTGGTACAGCACCACGGAGTCCAACATCAACAGCCCGGGCGGCCAGAACAGCCCGCAGACGCTCGCGACCTTCGTGGCCCATAACCCCAACGCGGTGATCACCCAGATCAGCCTCGATAACGGCGGCACGAGCGGCGGCACCGGCAGCTTCAGCGCCGGCGCGGACGATCTGCTGCTTGGCTTCGGCGGCACGAACACGAGGTACGACTTCGGCGGCTGATTCGCCCAGGTGGTCACCCGAGTCTCGACGCGTAAGAGAGGGGCCCCGCCGGGGCCCCTCTCTCCGTTTCAGCCCGGGCCGGACTCAAGTGCCAGGATCGGCGGCGGGCATCCAGCGAAAGACGGCTGTCGCCGAGCTGCCGCGCGCGACTCCCTACCTGTGATGTCCATTGGGTGATTCGCCGCACACCGTCGACAGGTGCATGAACGCGGGCGTGTGCGCGTTGATCGCACTCGGGATCCCGACCCAGTACCCGCCGTCGCCCATCAGCGTGCCGTAGAGGTTGGACTGCGATGGAGGCGGGTCGGGCCTCGGGTCGGGAAGGCCAGAGATCCCGTGCGCGCGCATGCACCCCGCCCAATGGAGCAGCCTTATGTAGGAGCGCTCGGACGGCGGTCCCGACGGGGGGCGCTTTACCGGCAGCAGCTGTTTGCAGGCCGTCTGAGCGGCCTTGAACGCCGGAGAGGACGGATTGACCCCAGGGATATCGACGTTGAACCCGCCGCCGTTTGGGGTCGGGTCGGGGAAGTTCGATACCCCGTGGGAGCGCATACAACGGGCGAAGTTCAACGCCTCCTGCTGGAGCTGGGTCGGGCTCGAGTTGGAGCCAGAGCTGCGCGAGGAGCTCGAGTTGCTGGGCGAGCCTGAGCCGCACGCGGCGAGCACCGTGCTGGTAAGGATCACGGCTACGGCCTGGCGTTTGACACGGACACTGTCGTTCATCGTGCCCGGGCGTCCTACTTGGGCGTGCTGTTGCTTGCAGTCGCTGCCGGCGGCGGTTGTTTCCCACCACTGGGGGCGCCAGTCGCTGCGAGCGGCGGTTCTTTCGGGGCACTGGAGGCTGCAGTCATTCCGGGCGCGAGCGCCCGCTTCGTGTTCTGGAGTGTCTGTTCGACCGCTTGGAGTTGGGTCGCGGTAAAGCCGCTGGACGCGAGCGTCTGGGTGTCGAGCCTGCCCGCCCGAAGCTCGCGATCAAGCGCCCGGCCTTGGGTCGTGGTGATCATGCCGTCGTTGACGAGCTCTTGGACGGCGGTCACGAACGGCTGGCCTGAGCCCGACTGTGTGCGGGTCTTGCTCGGCATCGGCGGCGTCGACGTGCTGGTTGGCGAGCCGGTCGTGACCGTGGCATGGCCGGGCGTCTTGGCGGCCGGGTTTGCGGCCAGCGCGACGGTGCCGGCGATCGCGCCGACGGCGGCGAGTGCGGCGAGCGCGCCGGTCGCGGTGTAGCGGAGCCGCGCGTAGCCGCCGTTTTGAAGGTCCAACTTGATCTCCTCTGGATGTCGCCGCCCGGGCGGGGTCGTCTGGGCACGGTCAGGATCGTGCTGGAACCTGAGATCAAGCTGAAGCGCAGCGGTTCTTCAGCCGATCTTCAGGCAGCCTCGGGAACAATCGCCTGACTCGTGGGCCAGCAAGCGCAACCGGCGCTGTCGCTCTCCTGACCTCGCAGACCCGTCGAGCTCAGCGTCGGTCGGCGGGCAAGCAGCAGTCAGACGTCAGCGCTGCTGGTCGATCGAAGCGGCTGTCCGGGGCGGCTGACCCCGGCTCCCTTCCGACTGCTGGAGGTTCGTGGATGCAGGCGTCGCGTGCGAGCAGACGCTGACGTCGAGCACCTGCTCTGAGGTGTTGCGAGGCCTGCTGATCGCCGGCGTCTCTGCCCCAAGTTCCGGTTTTGAGGCAGGTCGCAGTGGCTGTGCATCCGCGTGATTGCGACGGCTAGGATCCTGTCCGTGAGCACTGCCGCTGGCGTCTCGACCATCTCGGACGTCATCGCGCGGATGGAGGCGATCGATGCGGCGCTCCCCCGCAAGGACGGCGTCGCGATCTTCAACCGCCTCTATCTCCAGGTTACCCTCGCGGTCGACACGGCGAGCGCGGGGACCGAGTTCGAGAACAAGCCGTTCCTCGACCGGCTGGATGTCGTGTTCGCCG
>JBKQJQ010000251.1:0-12438 GCA_052147875.1 Solirubrobacteraceae bacterium
CGGATGGGTCAGGCAGGCCGCAACCTGTGCTTTGGACCAGGGCTCACGAGCGGCGACTTTGCGACGCTGTCGCCTGTGGATCAATTGAGCCCCGTCCGACAGCGCCCTGCGGCGCGTGCTCCGGTCATCCCTCCCGCGGCGGACAGAATGAAGACGCCCGGTGGCGACAGAATGAAACGCGTCATCGTCGTCGGTCTACTCGTGACGCTCGCGATAGTCGTGCTGCAGGCCGCTGGCCAGGTGATCGACTTCAGTGTCTTCAATCTCGGGATCCGGGCGCTGAACTCCGACAAACATGACAGCCTGTTCGGCCTTGCCAGCTTGCTGGCACAGGCGGCGGTCGCAGCGGCGTGCCTATGGCGAGGTCGCCGCGTGGAGCGGCACCGCTCGGCGTGGTTCGGGCTCGGAGCACTGGTGGGGGTTCTGGTCCTCGTCCGGGGACTCACGAGCTTCAACGCAACGGTGCTAGCGCTGCCGCTGGCATGCGTGTTCGCGCTGGTGTGCTGGCTGACGTGGCGCGATGCCGGCGTCGCCCGTTTCGTCGTCTGTGCAGGCCTGATCCTGATGGCGACATCGTTGCTGCTGCACAAAGTGGGGCTGGCCGCAGATGCCAGCACCGCCAGCGATTACACATGGGCCTACCAGATCACCGGCATGCTCAAGCACGGGGCCGAGCTCGCCGGCTGGATGCTGCTGGCCACCGGAATCATGGCCGGCCTCGAGGGTCGTCCGGCCGGAAGTCACGCCAACCCTCTCGGAGAACTGGAACAGGACGGTGAACAACCGTCGTGGGGGAATCGGGGGCACCGAGCAGTCGGGGGCATGGAATAGTGCCCCCGCCAAGGCGGCGCGGGCACTACAACTGATCAGCGGCGGCGTGTCCAGGTGCTCCCGGTCGGACACCAGCGACTGCTACGACAACGTCGGACACCAGCGACTGCTACGACAAAGTCGCCGACTTCAGGGCAGAGCCTCGATAGCGCTCTTCTGCCTCGAGCGCGTCCTTGCGCATTGTGCTCAGGCCCTGCTCGATCCCGTCGGCGATCATTTCGAAGTGCTCGGGACCGGCCGTGAGCGGCGGCGATACGGCGATCGCGGACCCGCCAGGGCGTACGAGAACCCCGGCCGCCCGCACGCTCCTGGCCAGCGAGGCGATCACGCGAGGATGCCGATCGCGAACCTCGGCGGTTAGCTCGACTGCGGCCATTGTCCCGACGCCGCCCCTGACTTCGGATACGAGGTCGTGCGCGGCAAGCGGCGCGAGCGCGTCGAGCAGCGCCTGCTCGTGCGCGCTACCGCGCTCGAGGAGGCCATCGCGCTCGAGGACGGCGATGTTCGCGAGCGCCGCGGCGCAGCAAGTCGGGTGGCCCGCGTACGTTGGGCCGTGCCTGAAGATCGGGCCCCCCGGCGCGCGCCAGAACGGCTCGGCGACTCGCTCGGCGACCATTACCCCACCGAGCGGGAGATAGCCACTGGTGACCCCTTTCGCGAACACGATCATCGCCGGCTCGACGTTCCAACGCTCGATCCCGAACCACGTGCCGAGCCGACCGAACGCGCAGATCACCGCATCCGCCACGAGCAGCACCCCGGTCCGTTCGCAGAGTTCGGCGACGCCCTCGATGTACCCGGGAGCGGGTGGATACACGCCCCCGGCGCCGATCACCGGTTCGACGAAGACCGCCGCTACCCGCTCCGGGCCGACCCGCGCGAATGTCTGCTCCATCTCCTCCAGCGAGTCATGGCGCACCTGGATCGTGTCGGCCAATGCTCCGAAGCCCTGGCGGTTGCTCGGGATACCGCCAAGCGCGGTCCCGAACCCGTGCGTGCCGTGATAGGCGGCGGTCCGGCTGACCAGCAGGGTGCGGTCCGGCTCGCCGACCTCCCACCAGTAGCGGCGGGCCAGCTTGGCGGCGGTGTCGATCCCGTCGCTGCCGCCGGAGCCGAGGAATACCTTCGCGGGCATCGGCGCACGTTCGGCGAGCGCCTCCGCGAGCTCCAGCGCAGGCCGATTGGCGAGATCGAAGAACGCTGAGTAGGCGGCGAGGTGCTCCATCTGGGCGGCGACCGCGGCGCGGATCTCGGCTCTGCCATGCCCCACGTTCGCGTACCACAGGCCCGCCGTCGCATCCAGATACCGATTCCCATCCGAGTCCCACACCCAGACGTCCGCTGCCCGCTCGATCAGGAGCTCGGATTGACGCACCGCACCCATGTCGGCGTACGGATGCCAGAAGCATGTATCAGGACTCACTGCTTGACCTCCCTCGGGCGCGCTCGCAGAGGCTACCGCTCCGGGGAACGGTGCGCGGCTGCGGCTCGCCAATGGCGGGATGTGCGTGCCTGTGTGCTGACTGCATGCGGTGCTCATCGAACGTTCGGCTGCGATGTCAGCTTGCGTGACCCGTGACCGGATCGCTGCGCTGGTGGCGGAACTATCTGGCGCCGCAGGAACTATCTGGCGCCGCACAAGGAAAGGCATTCGGCCACCGTTAGATGAGCATGTGCGGAATCGGAGGTTGTGTCCTCGGGCATGGAGCGGTGCCCGACCCGGATCGGCTGGTCGCGATGCGCGACGCGCTGGCTCATCGTGGGCCCGACGACTCGGGGATTGAAGTGATCGAAAACGTCGGCCTGGTGCATGCCCGGTTGTCCATCGTCGACCTCAGCGAGCGCGGGCATCAGCCGATGATGCACCCTACCGGAAACTGGTGGCTTGCGTATAACGGCGAGATCTACAACCATCCCTCCCTGCGCGAGGAGCTTGAGCTCGAAGGCGCGCAGTTCGTCGGCGACAGCGACACCGAGACGCTGCTGTGGGCGCTTGAGCGGTGGGGCCAGCCGATGGTTCCGCGGTTGAGCGGTCAGTTCGCGTTCGCCGCGCTCGACCGACGCGAGGGGCGCCTGCTGCTGTGCCGTGACCGGTTCGGCGTGAAGCCGCTCTATCTGGCCCACTTCGCGGGAGGCGTGTGGTGGGCCAGCGAGCCGGCGGCCCTTGTCGCGGCTGGTGCGCCGGCCGAACCGCTCGACAGCGCCTGGCAGGACCTATCCGCCGGCGCGTATCTTGGCGGTGAGGCAACACTGCTCAAGGGCATCACGCGCTTGGCACCCGGGTCCTGGGCGGAGATCTCGCTCGAGGACGCCGAGATGAAAACCGCCAGTTGGCACGTGCCGAGCGATCACGTCGACCCTGCGAGGGCGGCCCGTCTGACGCGTCGGTCGCGCTCGGAGCTCGTAGCCGAGCTCGAGAGCACCCTTCGTGACGCGGTGCACGGAACGCTGCTCGCAGACACGACCGTGGGGACGCTGTGTTCAGGTGGCGTCGATTCGAGCCTGATCACCGCTTTGGCGGCGGAGCAGATGCCGGATCTGGTCGCTTTCGGCGCGAGCTTTGCGGGCGATGGAAGGTTGGACGAAGGCCTCGCCGCTCGGAGAGTCGCTGATGCGCTCGGCGTCGAGCTCGAGCTAATCGAGGTGACGCCTGCCAGTTGGAGACGCGCGTTCGTCCCCGCAACCGTTCATCACGGCGTTCCGATCGCGAACGCGAGCGCGGTCACGGTCGCGCAGCTCGCCGAGCGCGCTCGAGAGTGTGGGGTGAAGGTCCTCCTGACCGGCGAGGGCGCCGACGAGCTGTTCGGGGGATATGGAAAGCTCCATGCCGCCGCCTTGGCAGCCTTCCTGCCATGGCATGAGCGCGTCGTCCATGCTGCCGAGCCGGCGCTCTGCAGCGACCCGATGCGTGCGCTGAACCCGCTGAGCGTGCTCCGCGCCGCGCGCGATCTCGTGCGTGTGACGATGGGGCCCCCTCCGGCGTCGACCTGGCTTCCGGTATCGACCCCGGACGCAAACCACAGGCCGACCCCTGAGTCGGTAACGGCGTATGCCCACCACGCGGGCGAGCGCGGTGAACTGGAAGCGGAACTCCTCAGCCAGCTCGATTACTCGCTCTGCTGGCTACTGAACCGAATGGACAAAAACGTCATGCAGTCGTCCGTGGAGGCGCGCGTGCCGTTCCTGGAGCCCGCGGTGGTCGAGCTCGTGTTGAACCTACCCCTAGAGGCGCGGGTGGGACCGTGGTCAAAAGGCATTCTGCGCGACGTCGCTCGACGAGTGCTGCCCTGGTCGATTGCCCACCGGCCCAAGATCTACGGCATGGCGTTCGATGCCCGGACGTGGATCGAAGATGCCGCGGACCCCAGCTTCTTGATCGACGGCATGCTCAGAGACACGCTCCGAATCCCAGCGCGCGAGTTCGAGGAGGTGATCGCGGCAGGAAATCACGTGGTGAGAGTTCGGCTCTGGTCAGGAGAGGTCTGGTGCCGATCAAACCTCGCCGGCAGCTCGATCCAGGAAATCGAACAGGCCCTGTGGCTCGAAGAGCCCGGATCCGAGCGACGTGCTCACCACGGCACGGCTGGCGTAGCGGCGATCGCGGCGTAGCTGCAGTCAGGGCACCGTCGTATAGCCGTCGCTGTAAAGCTCGAGCCAAACGACGACTGCGATCGGGAAAGATGACCGACAGATGCTTACCGGACTGATGAGTGATGACTTCCAACTGTCGCTGACGACGGTCGTCGAGCGAGCCGAGCACCTCAGCCCAATGCGGACGGTGGTCTCCCGTCGCCCCGACGGCACGCTCGACCGCACCACAATGGGTGCATGCGCGAGGCGCGCCCGGCGGCTGGCTGGCGGGTTGGCCGGGCTCGGGATCGGCGACGGGGATCGCGTGGCGACGCTGCTCTGGAACCAATCAGAGCATCTCGAGCTCTACTTCGCAGTCCCGCTGATGGGAGCGGTGATCCACACGCTCAACCCGCGCCTACACCCGGACGAGATCAGCTACATCGCCGCCGACGCGGAGGACCGCGTGCTCGTCGTAGACGAGTCACTGCGTGACGTGGTGGACTCAATCGGCTGGGAGTTCGAGCACGTGATCGTGGTTTCGCGGTCGGCGCGCCCGGGGCAGGTTCGCGGCGAGCGGATCGACCGCGAGGCCGGCAGCTGGATCGACTACGACTCGCTACTCGCCTCCACGCCGGCGATCACGTGGCCGACGATCGGCGAGCGCCGAGCCGCGGCGATGTGTTACACGTCGGGCACCACCGGGCGTCCCAAGGGAGTCGTGTACTCGCATCGGGCGCTCGTCCTTCACTCCCTCGCAGCGGCGCTTCCGGACGTCCATGGCATCGGCGCGCGCGACGTGATCTTGCCGGCTGTCCCGATGTTCCACGTCAACGCGTGGGGTCTTCCCTTTACCGCCGCGCTGGCCGGCGCGGCGCTGGTGCTACCCGGCCCTCGGCTCGATCCGATAAGCATCCTCGACCTCCTGGCTAGCGAACGGGTGACGTTCACCGCCGGCGTGGCGACGGTCTGGATGTCGGTCCTTGAGGCGCTCGACGCCGAGCCCGGCCGATGGGACCTCCGCGCGCTGCAGCGGGTGAGCCTCGGCGGGGCTGCGGTGCCGGCCAGCCTGCTCGCAGGCCTGGATCGCCATGGCCTCACGGTCATCCAGGGGTGGGGAATGACCGAGACCTCGCCGGTCGGGACCATGTGCCTGCTACCCCCAGAGCTAGACGGCGCTTCGCCCGCCGAGCAGTACAACTACCGCGCTCGCCAGGGCTTGGCCGTCCCGTTCGTTGAACTGCGGGCGAGAGCCGAGGACGGTCAGCTCGTTCCTTGGGACGACCGGGCGATGGGAGAGCTCGAGGTCCGCGGACCGTGGATCGCGACCGGCTATCACCGTGGGGCCGGAGCCGACAGGTTCACCGATGACGGTTGGTTTCGGACTGGGGACATCGTCCGGATCGATCACCGTGGTTGCATGAGGATTTGCGACCGCTCCAAGGACCTCGTGAAGTCTGGTGGCGAGTGGATCTCATCGGTCGACCTCGAGAACCGGTTGATGGACCATCCCGCCGTCGCCGAAGCGGCGGTGATCGCGATTCCAGACGGCCGATGGGGCGAGCGGCCACTGGCCGCGGTCGTGCTGCGCGGTGGGATGCAGACAACCCCCGAGGAGCTCCGCAAGCACCTGGGTAGCGACTTCGCGAAGTGGCAGCTCCCCGACCGATTTGAGTTCGTCGCAGCGATCCCGCGGACCGCGACGGGCAAGTCCAAGAAGACTGAACTGCGCCAGCGGTTCGCCTAGGCGGCGATCACAACCTCGATCAGATGCGGGCCAGGCTCGGCGATCGCCAGCTCAAGGGCGACGCCCAGCTGCTCCGCGACTCCCACGCGGCGGGAGGGGATGCCGAGGGCAGTGCCGAGTTCGACGAAATCGATGTCTGGATCCCGCAGGTCAAGCTGCGCCTCGGCCCTGTGACCCGCGGCTTGCGGAAGGATGCGCGCGAATTCGACACCGAGAATGCGGTAGGCGCGGTTGTTGAAGATGACGACGGTGATGTCGAGCTGTTCGCGCACCATCGTCCAAAGCGACTGGATCGTGTACATCGCCGAGCCGTCAGCCTCGAGCGCAATGACCGGGCGATCCGGACACGCGATCGCGGCCCCGATCGCGACCGGGAGCCCCTGGCCGATCGCTCCTCCGGTCAGGGTAAGCCAGTCGTGACGGGGAGCCCCCGCGGTAGTAGCTGGCAACGTGGCGCCTGACGTGATCGCCTCGTCGGAGACGATCGCACCTTCGGGCAAGATCGCGCCGATCGCCTGGCAGACCTTCTCCGCGGTGAGCGGGCCGGCGGGCGTTGGCGGAGCGACGCGCCGTTGGAGCGCCGGCCGGGCGTTGGCAGCATCCAGCGCCTCCATCAACGCCTCGAGGCTCCCGAGCACGTCTGAGGTCGGCGGCGACAACTCGTGCACTTCGCAGCCGGCGGGCAGCAGGGAGCTGTCCTTGCCCGGGTAGGCGAAGAACGAGACCGGCGCTCTCGCATCCACAAGGATTAGATGCTCGAGCCCCTCGAGCTGGGTCGAGGCGGGCTCGGGCCAGTACGCAAGTCGCTCCACGGCAGGCAGCCCGGCGCCGCGTTGCAAGCGGGGCGGGAACATCTCGGCGAACACCCTTGTCCCGGTTGCTGTGGCGATCCGCGCAGCTGCGATGAGCCCGCGCTCGCGCAGGGCCTTACCGCCGAGCAGAATCCCAGTCCGGCGGCCACTGCGGATCGTCCTCGCGACTGCTTCGATCACCTCTACGGAAACGACAGGCAAGGCGGCTGGCTGGGAGGAAGGTGCCGGCTCGGCACCTTCCTCCCAGGCCACGTCGGCAGGCACGATCAGCGTCGCCACCTGACCGGGGGGGCCAGAGGCGGCGGCGATCGCCTCGACTGCGTCGTGGGCGAGCGCTCCGGTGCTCCTCGCGGTTCGCACCCATGTCGACACGTTGCGCGCAGTCGTCTCGATATCGGATTGCAGCGGCGCGTCGTGCTGTACGTGGTATGTCGCGTGGTCGCCCACCACGTTGACCACCGGCACTCTTGCGCGGCGCGCGTTGTGTAGGTTCGCGAGCCCGTTGCCAAGGCCCGGACCCAAGTGCAGCAGGGTCGCCGCCGGGGAGCCCGACATCCGCGCGTAGCCGTCGGCAGCACCGGTTGCGACCCCCTCGAACAGGGTCAGGACCGCCCGCATCTCCGGCACCGAATCGAGCGCGGCGACAAAGTGGATCTCTGACGTGCCCGGGTTCGTGAAGCACGTCTCGATCCCTGCGCCCACGAGTGTGCGAATCAGTGCCTGCGCACCATTAGCCATTATCTGCGTTGGCAAGTTTTCATGATTTAGCTCGGCATCCTTGCACCTGGACGCGGTCGAGCGGCCTGAGCAATACATGCGCAAGTAGCCCCGTTCCGGCTGCGTTCATCAGATGGCGTAACTCTTTTCGCAAGGAAATCCCTGAAGGGGCAGATTTTGCACGCACAAGCCACAATGGCGCGCGGCAACGCCGTGCGCTTCGTCGCACTCGACAAGCAGCACATAGAGATCGAACAGGAACTGACAGCGGTGTTTGCCCGCCTGCTCCGAACGAGCGCGTACACGCTGGGCGCCGAAGTGGAGCAGTTCGAGGCCGAATTCGCCGACTACTGCGAAGCCGACCACTGCGTCGGCGTTTCCTCGGGAACGTCAGCCTTGTCGCTTGTGCTTCGCGCCGCGGGCATCGGCCCGGGGGATGAGGTGATCGTCCCGGCGCATACGTTCATCGCCTCGGCGCTGGGTGCCGTACATGCGGGGGCCACGCCTGTCCTTTGCGACGTCGACGAGGCCACGGGCCTGCTCGATCCTGAGGCTGTGCGCGCGGTCATCTCGCCGCGCACGGCCGCGATCGTCGCAGTCCACCTGTACGGCCAGATGTGCGACATGGATGCGCTCAGTGAGATCGCGAAGCGGCGCGGCCTGTACGTGCTCGAGGACGCTGCCCAGGCGCACGGCGCATCCTACAAAGGGCATCGCGCCGGCTCGCTCGGTGACGCCGCCGCGTTCTCCTTCTATCCCTCAAAGAACCTGGGTGCGCTAGGAGACGGAGGTGCCATCTGCACCAACGACGAGATGCTCGCCGCGCGTCTGCGCCGGCTTCGAAACCTCGGCCAGCGGACCAAGGGCGAGCACCTTGAGCTGGGCTTCAACGAGCGACTCGACGGCCTGCAGGCCGCTCTGCTGCGGGTCAAGCTTCCGCACCTCGACGCCTGGAACGAGGCGCGGCGCAGCCACGCACAGCGCTACCGCGAACTGCTGTCGGCGGACGTCACGCTTCTGGAAGAGCGGGCCGAGAGCCCGTGCGTCTATCACCTCATGCCGGCGCGGTTCGAGAGCCGCGACTCCGTGGCGGCGGCACTACGGGCCCAAGGAATAGAGACCGGCATCCACTATGCGCCCGCGATGCACGGCCATCGTGCGCTCCAGGGCATCGCCACCGTTGGGGGCGAGATCCCGGTCGCCCAGGGCTGGGCAGCGGAGGAGCTCTCGCTGCCGATGCATCCGTGTCTGAGCGCGGACGAGCTGGAGTACGTAGGCGAGGCGGTCCTCGAGGCCATCACCACCACAGCACGTGCAGGAGGGGCCAGATGCTGAAGACGACGACGCAGATCAGCCGGCACCAGCCCGCTGCCGCGACCGGCGAGGTTCGGATGGCGGTCGTCGGCCTCGGATATTGGGGGCCGAACCTGTTGCGGGTGCTCGGCGACAACCTCGACGCGAGCATCCGGTGGATCTGTGACCTCGACCCGGAACGCTTGGGCAAGTATCGCCGGCGCCACCCCGGCGCCCGCGTGACCACTAGCATCGAGCGCGTACTTGCCGACCCGGCCGTCGACGCCGTCGTCATTGCAACCCCAGTACACACGCATTACCACCTCGCCGCGCGGGTGCTGGAGGCCGGGAAGCACGTATTCGTCGAGAAGCCGCTCGCGTCTTCCAGCGAGTTGGCGGACGCGCTGGCCGAAATGGCCGCCGAGCAGGATCGGATCCTGATGTGCGGCCACACGTTTCTGTACAGCCCGCCGGTTCGAGCGATCAAGCGCATGATCAGCGAGGGCAAGCTCGGCGAGATCTATTTCATCTCATCGAGCCGTGTCAACCTGGGGTTGCACCAGCGTGACGTCAGCGTGATCTGGGACCTCGGGCCCCACGACTTCTCGATTCTCCTCTACTGGCTGAACGAGATCCCGGTTAGCGTTCGCGCGATCGGTCGCGACTCGATCGTCAAGGGCATCGCCGATGTCGCCTTCGTGACGATGACGTTCGGCTCCGGGATCATCGCGAACATCGAACTCAGCTGGCTGGCGCCCAGCAAGCTGCGTCGAACTGTGTTGGTCGGCTCGGAGCGCATGGCGATTTACGATGATGGGGCGCCGGAGCCGGTGCGGATGTTCGATCAGGGCGTGGTCTACCGCGACCCGGAGACGTTCGGCGAATACCACCTTTCCTACCGGAGCGGCGACGTGATCTCGCCCCACGTCGAATCCTACGAGCCGTTGGGCCTCGAAATGGACGATTTCGTCCGCGCGATCCGGTCCGGGGAACGGATGGAGTATGAGACCGCGATCGCACGTAGCGTGGTTCGACTGGTCGACGCCGCGGATCGGTCGCTGCGCGAAGGCGGGCGTGAGGTCATGGTCGAGAGGGATACGAGTGTGAGTGACGTCCTTGCCGCACGCGGCGTGGACCTGCAATGACGCCGGATCCGGGGGAAAAGCCTCCGTTCATCCACTCCCATGCGCTTGTGGAAACGGAGTCCATCGGTTCCGGCACCCGCATCTGGGCGTTTGCCCACGTGATGGCGGGCGCGGTCATCGGGGAAGGCTGCAACATCTGCGATCACACCTATGTCGACGAAGACGTGGTCATCGGTGATCGGGTGACGATCAAGGCAGGCGTGTTCGTGATTGACGGCATGAGGATCGGCGACGACGTGTTCATCGGCCCGAACGCGACGTTCACCAACGACCTCTTTCCGCGTAGCAAGCAGCCCTTTAACTACGAACCGATGGTGATCGGGAGCGGGGCGACGATCGGCGCCGGCGTGATTTTGCTTCCCGGCGTGTGCGTCGGTGAGGGGGCAATGGTCGGGGCCGGCGCCGTCGTCACAAAGGATGTGCCTCCGTTCACCGTCGTCGTCGGCAACCCGGCGCGGGTCATCCGCGCGGTGACAGAAGCCGAACGTATCCCCGACCAGAGGCTGGTCAACTCAGCGAGACCCGCGAGTGTGCGCTGAGTCTGAGATGGGCCCCCTTTGGCAGCGCAAAGCTGCGCGTGACCTGTGACCACTCGCCGATGATGCTGCCCTCGATGCGGAATCCGGCGTGATGCACCTCCGCGCCCATGAGCAGCATTGAGTTGTCGATTTCGGCGCCGTTGACAACGACGTCCGGGCCGATCGCGGTGTACGGACCGACGAACGAGTCCTCCAAAACCGTACGCTCGCCGATTGAGACTGGGCCGTGCACGACGCAATTGGACAGGTAGGCGCTGGGGCTGATCGCGACTCGTCCACGTATCTCGTTGCCTGCCCCGAAGTGCTCTAGGGCAGGCTCCTGCACCAGGGAATCCAGCAACATTCGGTTGGCTGCCAGCAGGGATTCTGTCGAGTCGCTGTAGCACCAGTGCTCGGTCTGCGCGCAGACAGCCAGCCGACAGTCGCCCTTCAACAGCGACTCGATCAGATCGTCGCCGTCGCTCTCGGGCGAGAGTAGGCCGGCGACAATCTGACGTGTGGCGGGGCCAAGCGCCACCACTGTGTCCGCTGCTCGGCGTTCCGACGCGGGAATCAGAGCTACCACTGAAGCTTGCTCGGGCAGCACCGAGTCGACGTCGCCCGCACAGAACCGGCCGCGCATTGCGGCCACCTGGCTGCGGAAGAGGCAGTCACCTGGATGCAGTAGCACGGGCTCGGTCTCGAGCGTCTCGGCGAGTTGCGCGAGCACCGTGGCGCGGCCGGCGGTCTCGGGTGATTTGACGTAGGTGATAACGACGCCGCGGGTATTGCCGTTCCCAAGGATCTGCGCGAGCTCCGTGCAGATATCGGCGGGTGCGATCAACAGGGCGCGGCTGATCCCGCCTTGCGCCAGTTCGTCGAGCACGTGCGTGATCAACGGGAGGTTGGCGATCGGCGTCGCGTAGCGACAGCCGACGCTGCAATCAGGACCGATCGCCCCGTCGGCCGCCGTTGCGTCGATGATCGCGAGGTTCACGAGACCTCCAGGCTCAGCCGGGAACCGTGTGACGGATCCGCGATCGGCGACGGACGCCCGTGCTCAGATGGTGCCTGCCCGCCTGCGGAGACCGCGGGGGACAACTCTTGCTGCACCGCTTGCGTCAACTCGGCCCGCGTAGACGGGATGCCGAGCTTTCCGTAGACGTGCCGAAGGTGAAACTCGACCGTCTTTGGTGTGACGAACAGTTCATTCGCGATCTGGCGCGTCGTGCGGCCGCTTGCAGCCAGCACCGCAACACGGCGCTCACTGGGTGTCAGCGCCGCCAGTCCGTGGGCGGCTCGCGGTGGCCGCGAGCCCGTCGCGGCCAACTCCTCCTCAGCGCGCATCGCAAGCGGCCCCACCTGTAGCCGTCCGCACAGTTCGATTGCTTCCATCAGCACCCGGCGCGCGTCCCCGCGCCGGTTTGCACGCCGCAGCACGCTGCCCAGGTCAACCAGGGCGCGTGCGTACTCCAGCCGGGGCGGGGACGAGCGCCCCGAGTCGACCGCCTCCGCGAGCCATCTCAGGCGCTGATCGTTTTGGGTCGTACGGGCGAGAATCCGCAAATCTCTGACCACCACGCGCGTCACATCGGTAGCCCGTGCCAGCTCCAACTCCTCCGTCGCCAGCCGCTCAGCGTCGGCGGTCCGACCCGCGGACAGGTGACACAGCGCCGCTGTTGATCGCCACGCGACAATCCCGGGATGTGCCGTGCCCGCGAGCCGGCCTGCCTCCAGAGCGTCCTGCAGCGCGGCGGCCGGCCGCGACTGCGCAAGCTGTAGCTGCGCTCGAACATCAAGTAGCA